>RFFU01000044.1 GCA_003697085.1 Candidatus Hydrogenedentota bacterium | reverse complement strand
GCGATCGATGGGTGTTGCCTGACAGTGGTCGAGACGAGCGGAGAACGGATCTTCTTCGAATTGAGCCGGGAGACGCTGGAACGAACGATCGCCGGAGATTATGCGGAGGGAACGACGGTGAACATGGAACGTTCCCTGAGTCTTTCCGACAGGTTGGGAGGACACTTCGTGACGGGGCACATCGACGGCGTGGGAAGAGTCGAAGCGATCTCGAAGGAGGGAGAATTTTGCGAGATGGACTTCCGGGTCGATTTGGTCTCCCCGGGGCTTGTGGCAGAGAAGGGTTCGGTGGCCGTAAACGGAGTCTCCTTGACTGTGGCCAGGTGGAACCGGATAGGTTCGGGCGGCGTTTTCCGCGTGGCTCTGATTCCGGAGACACTTGATCGCACGAATCTCGGGACGGCGCCGGTGGGAACGCGCGTCAACATCGAATACGATTTGATAGCGCGTTATGTTGTCGAGGCCTTGACGGCACGAAGCGAAGAGGAACGAGGACAATGAACGGAGAGAGGGAATCCGCGCCAAGCATTACCCCCGGCAAGGTATCCCACGTGATCTCGATCGATGAAGCCGTGGGCCGTTTTCGAAGAGGGGAGATGCTCATTGTCGTGGACGATGCCGAGCGCGAAAACGAGGGAGACCTTGTGATTGCGGCGGAATTCGTATCCGAGGACGCCGTGAATTTTATGACAAAGTTCGGCCGCGGACTGATCTGCGTGCCGCTCACGGAAGAACGAGCCCGGGAATTGAATCTTGTTTCCATGGTCTCGAACGGAACAGACCCCCTCGGAACCGCCTTTACCGTTTCGGTGGACGCGAGGGTGGGAACGACGACGGGCATTTCCGTCG
The DNA here is from genome assembly GCA_003697085.1 of Candidatus Hydrogenedentota bacterium. Taxonomy (GTDB): domain Bacteria; phylum UBA8481; class UBA8481; order UBA8481; family J006; genus J006. The sequence continues at coordinate 7,998 of RFFU01000044.1, read as the reverse complement.
CGGACCGAACCCGTACGATCCGATGTTTGGCCGACCCGAGGACAACGGAGGTGGATCTGACACGTCCAGGACACATCTTTCCTCTCGTGGCGAAACGCGGCGGCGTCTTGAGAAGGGCAGGGCACACGGAGGCGGCGATCGATCTGGCGAGACTGGCCGGGTTACATCCGGTGGCCGTCATCTGCGAAATTCTCAATGATGACGGCACCATGGCCCGAATGTCGGATCTGGAGAAATTTGCGGAACGTCACGGCCTTCCGATCATCACGATTGCGGACCTGATCGCCTATCGACGCCGGAAGGAGGAACTGATCCGCCCCGTTGCGAGTATCAATCTTCCAACCCGCTTCGGCCGTTTCCTTCTGCACGCCTTTGAGGAGACCCTGACCGGCGATATTCATCTTGCTCTGGTTCGCGGCGCTGTCGACGACGGGAATCCGGTTCTGGTGCGGGCTCATTCTGAATGTTTGACGGGTGATCTCTTTCACTCCTTGCGGTGCGATTGCGGAGATCAATTGGAGACGGCGCTTCGGACGATCGACGAGAATGATCGGGGAGTGTTGCTCTATATGCGCCAAGAGGGGCGCGGAATCGGACTCAAGAACAAGTTGAAGGCTTACGAACTTCAGGAGAAGGGGTTGGATACGGTCGAGGCGAACTGGAAGTTGGGCTTCCGCGCCGACTTACGGGATTACGGAATCGGCGCCCAGATACTTGTCCGTCTTGGTGTGAGAAAATTGCGACTTCTGACGAACAATCCCAGAAAGATCATTGGTTTGAAGGGATATGGTCTCGAGGTCGTGGAGCGGATTGAGATGCCGTTGGTCGTTCGGGATGAAAACCGCCGGTATCTAGAGGTGAAACGAGACAAATTGGGACATATGTTGCGGTTTTTGGCGGAGAAGTGATGCGTTCGGTTCCCGAAAAGTTCGCTCGGAAAGGAACGACCGGAGAATGAAGAGAGTTGCGAAAAAATACGGTGCCGTATGAGGAGGAGAGGGATTTATGAAGGGTGAGAGGGCGAGAAAAAAGGTCGCGTTGATTGTCTCGCGAACGAACGGCCCGGTCACACAGAGGTTGCGCAAGGGGGCGCGAGCGGTGTTGGACCAGACGAGCGGCGTGGAGGTGGAGGAGTGCGAAGTGGTGGGAGCGTTCGAGTTGGTTGCAGCGGCGCGATGGGCCCGTGATGCGGGTTTTGATGCCGCGGTGGCTATCGGAGCAGTCGTGCGGGGTGAGACGCCGCATTTCGATTGGATCTGTCACGCGGTCACCACCGGTTTGGTCCGAATTTGTACCGAGGGTTTCTACGTGGCGTTTGGAGTGTTGACTGTAGACAGTCTCGCGCAGGCGATGGCGCGTGCCGGGGGACCGCTGGGGAACAAGGGGGCGGAGGCGGCGGAAGCGGCTCGCGAGATGCTTGCTCTCCAAGATCGTTTGAAACGAGGAGACGAGGGCGGAAATGATTCGGCGTAAAGCCCGCGAGGCGGCCTTCAAAATGCTCTTTCAGGCGGAGGGAAGGTTTTCGGAGGTGTTGAAGGGTCTCGAAGAGGAAATCGCGTTGTTCTACCAATTGCAAGGAGGCGTTCCCCATCGGCAAAAGAAATTTGTGCGCCATCTTGTCGAGGGAACATTGCGGAATCGGGAGGAATTGGACCGCGCGATCGAGTCGGCGGGTTCGAACTGGCGATTGGATCGTATGGGTCGATCGGAGAAGACTCTCCTACGGATGGGAATCTTTGAGTATTGGTATGGCGACCAGAACGGAGAAGAGGTGCCTCGGGAGATAGTCATTGACGAGGTCGTCGAGTTGGCGAAAATTTACGCGGGTGAGGAAGCCGCGGCCTTTGTGAATGGAGTCCTGGATGCGGTTGCGCGGAGATTCACGAAACCTTCCGCGAGGAAAAGAGAGACCGTATGAAGGGGAAATATCTGGTTTCGATCTTGGCGTTGGTTTTCTCCCTGGCGGGAGCCTATTTCCTCGTGCAGTGGGCACGAGAGGAAGCCGTCCGTGCCCGTCGTGAGGTTCGGCCTCCGAACCGTGCCGTCTCCGCCCTCAAGGGCCTCGTTCCGACGGGGTTGTTGAAAAAGGGGGGAGACCGAACGGGTTCGAGCCGGGGGAAAGAGGTGCCCGGTACGATTCGGCCTCCGGAACGCAAAGTCCTCGAACCCGCCGAGGAGAGGCGTGAGATCAAGGTTCCATCGGAATCGCAGTTGGGTGGTCTGGCCGGGCGTACGAAAGAAACCCTGCGATTGCGATATAACCTTGGTCTCGTCAATCTCGAAAAAGGCGATCTCGCTTCGGCTTTGGATGCCTTTCGCGGTGTGATCGAGATTGATCCCCAGGGGGAATACGGTCGCCGCGCCTTTATTCAAATCGGAATCATTTCAGATCAACTCGGAGATAGGCGCGAGGCGATCCATTCTTTGCGAAAAGCGGTTCGCTTGGATCCGCGGGACCCCTTGGCCATGCATGATCTCGGGTTGGCTTATCTTCACGCGGGAAAGATTCGGGAGGCGGTGACGGCGCTGGAGGAGGCGGCGAGGCTGGCGCCGAGCAATATGCAAATCCTTCTCAATTTGGGGAACTCCTACTTTGCGAGTGAAGAATTTTCGAGGGCTCTTCGTTCTTATGAAGCCGTTTTGCAGTCTGAGCCGCGAAACGGAGCGGCTCATTTCAACCGAGGTCTCGTTCTTATGAGGAACTCGGAGAAATACGCCGCCGCCGCCGCCTCGTTCGATACCGCTGCGCGATTTCTCTCCGACGTACGCGAGCGGGCTCGCGCGCGCGCCTTGGCGGGATTGATGTATTACAAGCAGGGGATGCTTGACGAGGCCGGGCGTCGTTTTGAAAAGGCGGCGGAAGAGGATCCGGAGGTGCCGGATTATCGCTTCAACGAGGCGGTGGCAAAGGCTCAGGCCGGCCTCTTCGACGAGGCGCGCGGGGCCTATCAGAAATACCTCGCGATCAGGCCCGGTGATGCGGAAGCATGGTTCGGGCTTGGCAGCGTGGAATTCCTGGATCAGAGGTACGAAAAGAGTCTGGCGGCCTTCGGAAAAGGCCTGTCCTACGATACCTCCGCCGATTTTGCGTATTTCACCGTCGGGTATATCCTCCTCGAAAAAGACCAACTGGATCGCGCGGAGGCGATGTTTCGAAAGGTCGTCGCGCTGCACGGACCTCTCGCTCCCCGCGCTCACGTCAACCTCGGCCTGATCTATGAGAAACGAGGTGATTGGAAAGGAGCCTTGGCGGAATACGAGCAAGGGGATCCGGAGGACCCGCGGACCTTCTATAACAAGGGGCTGATCCTGAGGCGGTTGCAAAAGAATGAGGAGGCCGTAAAAGCGCTGCGCCGGGCCGTGGATTTGGATCGGAAGGATCCGAAGTACGCCACGGCCCTCGCCGACGCTTATCTGGCGACGGGACGGCCGGATGCCGCGATCACGGAGTACGAGCGGACCGTGGAGAACGGGGAAGCGTCCGTCGAGATTCTTCTGCGATTGGCTCGGTTGAATCTTCAACTCGAGAGGCTGGATCCAGCCGGAAAGTGGATTGAGCGGGCGGAATCGGCCGCGCGAAGCAACAAGGAACGCGCCCGGATTTTTCTGATGAAGGCACTGCTCGAGGATAAACGAGGGGATTTGGCGGCCGCGGAAAACGACCTGAAAGAGGCGTTGGTCTTCGATAAGACGAACCCGGATGTGTATTACAACCTCGGAATTATCTATTCGAGACAACTTCGGTATGACGAAGCCGTCGATGTGCTTCGTGTCGCAGCCCGCTTGGAACCGAACGACGCCCGGGCCTATACTCAATTGGGAAATATCTACTACCGTCGCGGGTTACCTGAGGAAGCGGCACGAATGTTTGAACGCGCGGTGAAGGCGGATTCCCAAGCCGTCGAAGCCGCTTTCAATCTGGTTCGGGCCCGCGAGGCCGCGAAACGGGAGCGGACGGAGTGAGCCGTATTCGGCTCACTCGGATCCCATGGACCTTCGCCTTCCTTCTCATCTTTTCCTTCGCTCCTTCGACGAGTCCCGCCGAAAGGGGAGTCGAGGTAACGTGGTCGGGACCGACCGATGTTCCGCGCGTGGCTGTCACCTTCGACGACGGCCCTGATCCTCGTTGGACCCCACGCGTGCTCGATATCCTCTCCTATGCCGATGCCCATGCGACGTTCTTCGTGCTTGGAGAACGAGTGGAGGGAAACGAGAAAATCCTGAAACGAATGCTCGACGAAGGACACGAGATTGGAAGTCACGGGTTTCACCATCACGCGTTTACGAAACTCTCGTCGCAACAGCGAATCCTGGAGATTTCAATGGCCGGGGACGCGATTGAGAAAGGATGCGGAGTTCCGCCGGTGCTTTTCCGCCCGCCGGGAGGAAGCATTTCCTTCTCCGTGCTCCGTGACCTCTCGCGGACGGATGTCGAGTTGGTCGTGATGTGGTCGATCGACCCTAAGGACTGGATGAAGCCGGGAGAGAGGAAGATATGGGAGCGGATCGGAAGGGAAGTCGAGCCGGGGTCGATAATTTTGTTGCATGACACGCATCGCTCGACCGTCGAGGCTTTGCCGGTCCTGCTCGATCTGCTCCAGGCTCGCGGCTTCGATTTAGTAACCGTCAGCGATTTATTGGAGAGAAATTATCGCTGAGAGTTTAGGGGCATCCTGAGAGTTCAGGGGCATCCGATGTTTTCGAGTAGGTAGCCAATTCACATTGTTCCAGCGAAAATCGGGCGGGAAAACTCGAACTCAAATAAAATCAAAAATAGGACGTCCGCGATCCAAAATAAAAGCGGACAAAAATCACAGTGAAAAGATACAAACTTCAAGGTTGAAAAAGAGCCATTCAATCCATAAAATTATTAGTGATGGAGAATACGCGAAAATGAACGCGTCTGCGAAAGAGAAAGGGCACAGGTTAATCCTGGCCGAGGACGACACTGACATGAGGGACATACTATCCTTCTGGCTCGAAGGGGAAGGATATACTGTAATTAGTGTCCCAAACGGTTGGGAGGCTATTCGAGCCGCAAAAAAAGAACGTCCGTCTGTCGTAGTACTAGATCTTCTTATGCCGGGAGTCGACGGGTACCAGGCGTGCCGTTATTTGCGACATGATCCCGAACTCTACGACGTTCCCATAGTTTTGTTTTCCGCTGTTTTTGTCGATGAAGAGGAGAGGCAGTTGGGCTTCGATGTTGGGGCGGATGATTTCGTGATGAAGACCAGCGGATTCAATTCACTCCTGACGGCCATAGATCGGGTGGTGGGGGATTCGAGTGGGCGGCGGCGTCACGAGCCGGTTGATGAAGAAACGGCGCTGTTGGTCCGCCAGGAGATCGAAAGTGCCGTGGGAGCGCCTCGGGAAACATAAATTCCGTTCGCAAATCGGACTCCCGCACGGCCCGCAAAAAGAACCACGGAGGGCAGAGAGCCCAGAGAGGAATCACAAGGAAAACGAAAAAGAGAGACTAGTCCCGCGGAACCGCCCCGTCCGGTCGGGTCCGCGGTGGAGTTTCATATTCCCGAGCGCTTGCCTGGATATTCATATCTCCGCGGACCAACTCCTTTCGATAATCGATCTTTCCGCTACCGCAACCCGCCAGGAAAAAAAAGAGTGCGGTGAGTCCCAGGATGAAGAGGGATTGATCGCGAATTTTCTGAAGCATCGTACACGTTTCCTTTCTCTTCCCCCCGCACTCACCGAAGGAGGAATACGGTACGGAGGTCACTCTGCATCGGCAGCTTTTTAGCACGAACGGCGGAGGAAAAACAAGAGAAAAATTCTTCCCAAGACACGGAATCGGAATGACAAAGGGCGCCCGAACGGTTGCGCCTACGGTCCGCGATAGCATCGTTCTGTCTCCTTTTCTCTACCGTCCCTTCGCGGACAAGAGTGTCCGTGCTCCATAATACGGCGAACGGGAGGCGGAGGTTCTCCAACCTGCGAAGGGCGGATCGGCGTCCGCGTTGTCATTCCGAGCCCCTCGCATTCGCTCGGGACAGGCTCCGCGAGGAATCCCCTTCACGTGGTATCCCGCCGTGGTGCCGATGCGCTCACCTCACCCCCAACCCTCTCCCCCGAGGGGCGAGGGAGAACGAGGCGGTTGTCAGCACTCGTGGGGGATTCCTCGTCGGCCCGCTGCCTCCTCGGAATGACACGACGGGCGGATCGGTGATTCGCAGACTGGAGAGTCTACGCGCCGAATCTTCTGTTCCCTTTTCCGTTTTTCCTTTTCCCTTTTTCCTTTTGCCTTGCCCTTGCCCTTGCCCTTGCCCTTGCCCTTGCCCTTGCCCTCTTCTCAAGAGGTTTCTCCTTGAATGGAAGCCGAGAAATCAGTCGAGAATCCAGTTCTTCAGGGCCGCGAAGGGACCGTCTGGTTCGGGCGGAGGGCAAGAGCAAGAACCGGTGTTGAGATCGTGGCCGCAGTTCGGACAGAGTCCGCGACAATCGGAGCGGCAGAGTATTTTTCGCGGAAATTCGAGATGAATCCGTTGAAGTATCTCGTCGCGAAGGTCGATGTATTCTTCCCCCACGCGGCGGTATCCGCCGGGTTCAGGAGGCGAATGGAGGTCGAGCGCGGTGACCGTTCTTTCGGAGAGATCGATCATTGAAAGGAAGGTCGTGACGAAATTCTTGGAGGTTTCCTTCAAGCAGCGGGCGCAGGAATCGGTGATACGAAATCGAAGTCTTCCCTCCAGACGCAATCTTCTGACATGAACCTCATCCTCCGGTTCGAAGGAGGAGAGTCGAATTCCGGCGTGGAGTCTTCGAAGAACAGGAAGATCCTCGACAATGACGGGACCGCTTTCCACGGTGACCGGATGAGAGGGATTCGGAATCTGAACGAGAAAGGAAATGTCTTTTCGCGTTCGCATTGTCTAGTCCTTTCCAGAGGCGGCACGGAGAAGATTCAAGGTATTCCGACTTCGTCGCGTCTTCCGGTCGCGCGTTGGAAAAGGTTCTCTCCGCCCGCGATGATTTTCCCCCTTTCAGAGTCGGAATTTGCTTGATTCCAAGAGAGCGTGTACAATGGAGGAAGAAAGAGCAACAGGAAAATGATTTTCTCGAGCCGGGGTGAAAATTCCCAGCGGTGGGAATGGAGTCTCTGGAAGCGAAGTTCGGCGCGGAGAAGGGAGGAAGGATCGAAGATGGCGAAGATCGAGATACGGAAACCGAGCGAGGAAGAGATCGAAGAGAAGGGGATTCGCGCGTGGCCGATCTGGGAGCACGGGCCGGCGACCTTCCCGTGGCGGTACGAGGAGAGAGAGACATGTCTGATTTTGGAAGGGCGGGTGACCGTAAAGACGGCGGAGGGGGAAGTGTCCTTCGGCGAAGGAGACCTCGTGATTTTTCCGGAAGGACTGGAGTGCGAATGGAGAATTCATGAGCCGGTGCGGAAACATTATCGTTTCGGATGAGATGAAACCGAAGACGAGTGTTTAGGGATATGGGACGGGTCGTCCTTTTCTATCCCTTCACGGGACTCGATCTGAAGGGGCTTTCCGTCTGGCTCCCGCTCTCGTTGCTTCAAACCGCGGCGACGCTGACAGCTGATTTTGACGTGGAGATTATCGATCAAAGGGTTCATGACGATTGGCGCGAGCGTCTTCGGCGGACCTTGGATGACGATACCCTTTGCGTTGGCATTTCCTCGATGACCGGCACCCAGATCAAGGGCGGGCTGCTCGCGGCTCGAGTCGTGCGTGAGGCTGCGCCGGAGGTGCCCATCGTTTGGGGAGGGAACCATCCCACACTCGTTCCTGAAACAACGGCTCGCCATCCCTGCGTGGACATCGTCGTAATGGGGGAGGGCGAGGTTACGTTTCGCAATCTCGTTCGAAGATTGGCGGAGGGACGTTCCTTTGAGGATCTGCGAAATATCGCCTGGGTCGAAAAAGACGGCACCTTCCGGAAAAACGGCACCGGAACTCACCCCGAAGACTTTGTTGACCAAGATGAAATGCCGCCGCTTCCCTACCATCTTCT
>RFFU01000043.1 GCA_003697085.1 Candidatus Hydrogenedentota bacterium | reverse complement strand
GTCTCTTCATCAGCACCCGTTCTCGCCTCAACAACGGTTCGAGGAGCCTTTCCCGGTCCTTTTTCCACCTCCTTCGTGGCTCAATTTCGAACCCGGCTGAAACGGGAGTCGTACGACTCTTTCATACCGAAAGAGCGATTAAAAAATTCATATTGTTCAAGCGGACTAGAAGCGGTTTCATAAGTTCCGTTACGACCTCGGAAGTCCTGCAGATTCAGGGAGGTCGGGAACCTTATGAAACCGTTTCTAGCGATAACTATCCGAACATAAACGCTTCTTACTATAAGCGTTTTTCCGGCAGTGATCAACTTTTTTTTTGAATGGGGGAAAATTTTAGGAATGGTGCGTTTTTTCGGGCTTTCGTTTCCTTTCGAAAAACTTCATACTTTCCCTATTAAGATATTATTCGATTTTGGACAGGAATTCTCGTCACGCTATCTGGAAAACCGAGAAGTTAAGTGAAGATGAAGATATTGCGGCCACCCACCTGATTTCGTCCTATTTTCTTCCCAGCGCTCCATAAAACCTCTCGAAAAATACCTTCGAGGCCTCCTTCAACGGCCGCCACCACGATTCGTTCCGCCTGTACCACTCCACCGTGTAACGAATTCCCTCTGAAAAATCCATCCTTCTTTCAAAACCAAGCTCCGCGAGCTTTTTTCCAGTAACCGAGTATCTTCGGTCATGGCCGGGACGATCCCCCACGCGCTCGATCCTCTCTTCCCCCACCCCCAGAATCTTCAGTAATTCCAGCGTTAATTCCTTATTCCGCTTTTCGTTCCCTCCCGGAATGTTATAAGCCTCTCCGGAACGGCCTTCCGTCGCCACGTGGAGAATGGCTCGCGCGTGATCTTCGACATAAAGCCAATCCCGAACCTGTCGCCCGTCGCCGTAAAGCGGAACATTCCGCCCTTCAAGAATTTCCGTTACGAAAAAGGGAATCAATTTTTCAGGATACTGAAACGGCCCATAGGTATTCGATCCCCGGGTGGCGACGACGTCGAGGCCGTACGTTTTGTGATAAGAGAAGGCAAGAAGTTCCCCAGCGGCTTTCGCCGCCGCATAAGGGCTTGACGGCGAGAAAGGATCCGATTCCTTGAAGGCCCCCTTTTCGATCGAGCCGTAAACCTCGTCCGTGGAAACCTGCACGAAACGGGGGGGAGAGGGAAGGGAGCGCGCCGTTTCGCAGAGAACATAAACGCCGCGAAAATTCGTCTCGAGAAACGCTTCCGGATTATCAATCGAACGATCGACATGGCTTTCCGCCGCCAAGTTGAAGACGAACTCGGCTCCCTCCATAGCGGTTCGGACGATTTCTCGATCGACGATATCCCCTTGGAGAAAGGAGTAGTGGGGGTGGTTTTCGATATCGGCAAGATTCTTCGGGTTTCCTGCGTAGGTCAATTTGTCGAGATTAACCACTTCGTAATCTTTGGAGATGAGAAGGCGGACGAGATGGGAGCCGATGAAACCGCAGCCGCCGGTGACGAGGACACGCACCGTCAGATCGGCTCCTTCTTTTCTTTATCCCGCCTTGCCTCCGCGACCTTCCACGCTGTTTCGGCTGCGGAGCGCAGAGAAGGAAAGGTGCCGGCATCCGTCCAAGTTCCTGGAAAGATGTCGTAATCAAGGCGTCCCGCGTGAAGATAATGGTTGTTCACGTCAGTGATTTCGAGTTCTCCTCTTCCGGAAGGCTTGAGATTGCGTACGATCGGAAAGACATCGCCGGGATACATATAAATTCCCGTGACCGCCAAGTCACTCGGCGGCGGGGCCGGCTTTTCGAGGATCTCGACGAGCGTACCGTCACGGATGACGGCCACACCGAAGCGTTCGGGATGCGGGACCTTCTTGAGGAGGATTCGGGCCCGTTCGGGCGATTCAGCGAACCGTTCGAGATAAGGACGAATCGAGGAATCAACGACGTTATCGCCGAGCATAACGACGAAAGGTTCGCCGTTGATGAAGCGTTCCGCCAATCTGAGGGCTCCAGCGATACCGTCGGGCCGGGCCTGATGGGCGTAGTAAAGAATCGAGAGTCCGAACTCGCTTCCGTCGCCGAGGAGACGGACGAAATCCCCCACCGATTCTCCGCCGAGCACAATCAGCAGTTCCGTGATTCCCGCTTCGACGAGCGTTCGGATCGGATGGAAGATCATCGGTTCGGGACCTACGGGAAGGAGATGCTTGTTGGTCACGCGCGTAAGCGGATTCAAGCGGCTTCCGGTTCCTCCGGCGAGTATAACCCCTTTGCGAAGCACGGAGATTTTCCTGTTATACACGGGAAACTTCCGGTGGGAACAAGGGGAATCGCGTCTCGAGAGACCACCGAATATGCGGAAGAGGCCGGAGGAAAGGTGAACCACCGAAAACACCGGGAGTCAGAGAAGAGAAGAAACCACGGAAGGAACGGAAAACACGGAAGGGTACGGAGGGGAAGAAACCACGGAAAGCACGGAAAAAACGGAAGAGTATCGAGTGGCGGGCGCCCTCGCCCGCGCAAGCCTCCGTCGTCATTCCGAGGAGCGCGAAGCCCGACGAGGAATCCGCCGAGAGCGCTTGCAACCACCTTATTCTCCCTTGCCGTGCCGGGGCCTCGCCTGCCGCAAGGCATCGCGGCGCAGGCAGGGAGGGAGGGGTGAGGCGGGCATTGCGTCCTGTGGGGGATGCCTCATGGAGGGGGGGGCTCGATGTCGAAACCAGCCGCTTCATCTTTTTCCACCCTTTTCCTTATTCCGCGTTCTTCTTTCGAGAGTGATACCATATTTTTTCATTCGGCGATAGAGGGCGGATCGCGATTGCAAGCCGAGAAGACGGACGGCTTCCGGAATTCGACCGCCGCAAGCATCCAAGGCCTTGCGGATGTGTTGAGCCTCGATCTGATCAAGTGTCGGAAAAGATTTTTCACTCGGTGCGGCGCCGCGAGGAAACGAAACGTCCTCAAGAGACGGCGAGGAGAAGAGGAGGTCCTCTTCCCGGATGCGGATTCCGTTTTCTCGCGGAGCGGTTACAAGAGTTCTTTCCAGGACGTTCTTGAGTTCGCGGACATTGCCGGGCCAAGAATATTCGAGAAGCCGCTTCATCGCGCCGGAGGTTATCTCGCGGAACGGAAGGCGATGATGTCGAGAAAGATCCTCAAGGAACCGCTTCGCGTACACCGGAATCAGTTCGGGCCGGGTTCTCAGCGGGGGAATCGTTATCGTGACGATATCGATTCGTCGCAGGAGATCCTGCCGGAATTCCCCGGAGGAAACGAGCAATTCGAGATTTCGGTTCGTGGCGAAAAGAAAGCGCAGGTCGGGGACGAGCATTTCACGGTCGCTTCCAAGCGGCTTGAACGTTCGATGGGAACGCTGAACGACGCGAAGAAGCATCCGCTGCATCTTGAGGGATATCTCTCCGATTTCGTCGAGAAAGAGCGTCTTGCCGGCGCTTTCCGCCAGGAGTCCTTTCCGATCCCGGACTGCTCCCGTGAACGCGCCTCGGACATGTCCGAAGAGCTCGGAACCGAGAAGTTCGTCGGGAAGGGCCGCGCAGTTCACCTCGATCATTTGCGGGAACGGCGAGGCCGCGGCGATGGCGCGGGCCATCTGGCCTTTGCCGGTTCCCGTTTCGCCCACGAGCAAAATAGAGACATCGGTTTCGGCGGCGCGAAGCAGGCGTTCTCGAGCGACGGGATCGAGTATCGAAAAAGCATCGAGGGGTGTCGCAAAGGTTTTTTCCTTTGTTGGGGTCATTCCGGAAATTCTTTCGTATCGGTTCCGCGTCCGGAGGTCGAGCGGCGGATAATCTGAAGGATGTTGTTACAGACGGAGTTGAGCCGGCTCCCGGCTGAATCCATCTCGAGGAGTTCCTGCTTTTCTTCGGGAGAGATATGCAGAATGTGGGCCAGCGTGTCGGCGAGAAGATCGTCGTTGGAGATCGTTTCGAGACGCTCGAAAAGGTCGGGCGGAAGATTCTTGCCGGCTACGGTGAAGATGGCTTCAAGCAGCGCGAAAAGGCGGCGGCGTTGAATCGGCGCGGGTCTGCTTCGGCGCGGAAGAAGTCGAACGACCGCCCGCCGGAAGAGGCGGTCGCGAACTTCATCCAGAATCTCGACACGGTCGATACCCTCGAGCAGGATATTCAAGCGCCCATCGGCGATTCTCTCGACCGTCACGATCCGGGCTAGACAAGCCACGTTGTGAACGGCGGGATAGCGGTGATAATCGGTTTCCCAGCCGGGACGAAGGAGCGCCTGAACGAGCAAGCCTTCATCGAGTGTCGCTTCCGTGACGAGGGCTCGGAGACGGCTTTCAAAGATGTTGAGCGGAAGGAAGGTTCCCGGAAAAAGAACGAAATTCGGAAGCGGTAAAAGAGGAAAAAGAAAGGACCCGGACGAGGCGGAGCGCGTCATCGAAGGCTTGCCGACAAGGGAGAAAAAGAATGGAGGCGGCGGCCGGATTCGAACCGGCGAATGAGGGTTTTGCAGACCCTTCCCTTAGCCACTTGGGTACGCCGC
>RFFU01000042.1 GCA_003697085.1 Candidatus Hydrogenedentota bacterium | reverse complement strand
TCCTCGCGCCGCTCCTGCGCCTTTTGCCTCGCCTCGTCCCAACGCGACCCCTCGTCTGATGTCGCCGTACCTTCATCCGTGGATTCATCCGCCCGAACAACCACGGGGGCGCTCACCAGTACACAACCACACAAAACCAAACCAAGAAGCGCCTTCCCTCTCATTTTCTTTTCCTCCTTCGTTCCCAAAATCTGATCCGACCTTTTCGAATCATCTGCTCCTTGGACCATTCCGACAATGAAAAGTTTATTGCGAAGACAGTGTCAATTCTTACATTTCCTTTGTGCGTTTTTTCACGGAATTCGTAAAAGGAAGAAAACCACGGAGGACGCGGAATGCCACGGAAGGGAAAGGAACCACGGAACACGCGGAACGGCACGGAAGAAGAGAAAGGCAAAAGGGGAAAAGGCAAAAGGAAAAAGAGAAAAGGGGGAATGGAGAGGAAAGGGGGAATGGAGTTCAGACTCTCTCGTCTGCGAAAAACGGTGGAGAAAAGGAAGCGAATGGATTCGATCGCGGACTGTAGGGGCTTCCGGCGGGTTGCCCTCCTGGCACGACCAGCGCTTGTAGCGGCGACCGGCGGGTTGCCCTCCCTCAATGTCATTCCGAGGAGGCCGGAGGCCGATCTTTCCCGTTGAATTTCCTGCTTTCGGCGACAATAATCCGTCGGATTCGCAAGATGAAGGGCGTATGAGTCGGAAAAAGAATTCCAAGGGAGCGTGACCGATGTTCTTCGGGAAAGCGGAGAAAAAGGTAATCGAACTCGTTCGAAAACATTCCGAGCTCGTCGGAGAATGTCTCGATCTTCTCGTCAAGGTTGTTTCCGAATATCTTGAGGGAAATCCGGAATGCAATGAAGTTTCCTTTGCGATCCACCAAGCGGAGCACCGAGCGGACGAAGTACGCCGCGAAATACAAACACGTATTTCGCAAGGGGCTTTTCTTCCCTTCTATCGGACGGACTATATTCTCCTTGTCGATATGGTAGACAAGATCGCCAATCGAACGGTGGAATTTTCGAAGGCTCTGATCACGGAAAGACCTCTTTTCCCGAAGGAGATGCACAAAGAGATACTGGAATTGGCGGAAGGTGTCGTGGAGGCCGGGCGGGAGTTGCGTCAAGCCGTCACCGGTCTTTTCGACGACATCGAGACGGCCGCCGGTCTCGTCGAAGATGTCAGCGCCGCGGAACAGAAGACCGACTCGATCGAGTGGAGTCTTCTCAAGAAGATCTTTTCGGATATCGAAGACCGTGGAGAACAGCTCGTGCTTCGAGACACCGTCTCGCGGCTTGCCGGAATCGCCGATGCCGCCGAGAACGCCGCCGATCGAATTCTGATCACCGTTACGAAGCAGAGTTCGTAGGTGGTCCGTCTCTTTTCATTCCTGCTGGTTCTCTTCCTTTCCGCCACCCTCGCGGCGGCCGCTCCGATGGGAGCAATTCGTCCCCGCATCGGCCAGTTCTCCGGAGGCCTTACGCTCGGCTATGACCGCCGCAAGATGCACTCGATTGGAAACCGGCTCGATTTTCGCCGCGCCAAGAACAAGTATCTTCTCGCCGAAGGTTCCTTTTCGGTTTCCGAATCTATTCTCGTGAAAGGCAGCGTCGGCTTCGACAATTTCACACTCGTGGATTATCCGGACGTCAATACGGTTCAAACAGCCTTTGCCGGTGGGACGGAATTCGCATTCGGTGCCGGAGCGGGAATCATCGTATACGAATCAGCCCTCTGGAATTTGGCGCTCAACGGCAACGTTCTCGCTCACATTCAGCATGAGGGAGATTGGCCCAACGGTCCCGGTTCTCCGGCCAACGCGGATTACATCGAGTGGTCGGGCGGGGTGCAGGTCCAGGGGCGGTATCGCGATATCACTCCGTACGTGGGTGTCCGCCTTTCGACAGCCCGTATCTCCTATAACAATCCCGGGGGGCTCGCGGATGACGAGACGGATCAAAAATTAGGGGTTTACGGCGGCGGGGAATTCTCCCTCTCGCCCGAGTGGTCGGTTTTTTTAGAGGGACGTTTTTCGGACGAAATGGGGGTCAGCGCCGGCACCGCGTATCACTTTTGAACACCGTTCGGGAAGCCACCGCTTTTCGTTTTCCTTTCACCGCCTGTGGAAAAGCGACGGGAAACAGGATAGGATGATCGTCAAATGAGGTGTTCGTTCTCCATCCTGGCGGGACTTCTTGCGACCGGAATGATTTTCGGTCTTTCCGAAACTTGGGCGACCGGGGCGTCGTCCTCGGAAACAACGCATATCGTTTCCGCCGGCGAAACACTTTTCTCGATCGCTCTTCATTACTACGGTGACGGAACTCGTTACCGAAGGATAGCCGAGGCGAACGGTCTCAAGCCCCCCTACGTCATTCATCCCGGGCAGAAACTTCTCATTCCCGGAGCGACGGCCGAAACCGCCTCCGTTGGACCGTCCGGTTCAGAACCGACAACCTCACCTGCTTCGCCGGAAGAAATTGCGCGGGCGACCTCCTCCGCCCCGCTCCTTCTTCCGACGGAAATGACAGCGCTGGAAGTGGAAGGTGACGCTCGCTTGATTCGTTCGACGGAACCTGCGCGAATTCTTCGCCGGGGCACACGCCTCGAGGAAGGAGACATTCTTCTCCTCGATTCCCGGGAAGCGCGGGTTTTGCTCAGCACCAGCCTCGGCGAACGCCTTGTGCTCGAAGGGGCGGCGCGGTTCGAGATTCGGGAGTTATCGGCGAGCGAAGCGGACTCGCGGAGAATCTATCGGCTCGAATCCGGCCGCTTGGAATTCGCGGTACCTCATCGGCCGGACCTCTCGCTTTTCGCCATCCATACTCCTTCGGGACGCGTCGCCCTGCGATCCGGCGAAGGGGCGCTGACGGTCCTCGATTCCCATCGCACGGCAATCTCAATATGGCGCGGAGAGGCGACGGTCTCGAATGCTTTTGGAGTGCGGGACGTTCCCGCGGGCCGCGGAATGATATTGAGAACACTCGAGCCTTCGGACACGATCGTCGCTCTTCCGGAAACGCCTCACGTCACCATAGAGACGGCGCCGCATACTATCGTGGTAGCAATAGCCGCGGAAGCCGAACGGAACTTCCGGGTGATCCTCTTCTCCGATGCCGACGGGATGCATAACGTCGGCGGTGTCACGGGCCACACGGATCAGACGGGGGTCGCCGTGCGCCGTCTGCCCGCCAGAGCGGGCCGTTACTGGATTCGCTGCACGACGCTGACGCGAACTTTCCTGGAAGGGATTCCGACTGCAGCCGGCCCGATTCTTCTTCGAGAGGATAACCCGTGAGTCCCTCGACCTCCCGCCAGGTCTTCCTCGATTCCGGACGATACCTGATGTTGCAGGGGGAGCCGAGCGATTCGTTTTTCATCCTGAAGAAAGGAAGGCTCGAGGTTCTGATGAACGACGGGAGCGGGCCTTTTCGCGAGGAGGACGTCGAGCGCGACGGAAGACTCGTGGCCGTTTTGGAACGATCGAATCTCCCGATCGGCGAGATCGGCGCCATCGAAGGGACTCCGCGTTCGGCATCGGTTCGCGCGCGGGAGCGCAGCGAGCTGATTCAGGTCGCGGGCGGACCGCGAGCGGTGACGGAATGGATCCGTTCGAACCTTTCGGCGGGCCTGCTTTTGGCACGCACACTTTGCGCGCGCGTGCGAAGCAATCATCTTCGATGGCACGCGGTCCGGCTCACGTCAAAGCGCGCCTCCGCCTACATCGACAACTTCTCGATCCTCTATTCGATCTTGAACACGCGGATTCCCGAGCCGAATTCGACCTACAAATTCTTTTTGGATCACGGCCGTAACCTGATCGCCCGAATGGACCAGGCCCGGCCTCCGGCTTTGGCCGACGTCGATCGCGAAGTTCCGCCCGAAGACATCCCGGCTCCACTGAACCGGCCGTTCGCCGAGATCGAGGAGGCGTACTTCTTTTCCCACATTCTCTCCCGACCGCCGAAGGAACTGGAATGGCTCGTTCAGAATCAGAATCCCCATCCGCTCGAATACATTTCCCACCGCCTTGCCCGGACTCTTCCCAGGCTTTCGGAAGAGTTACACCGGGAGATGCGCGAGGCCGAGGAGGTTCTCGATCGTTTCTACGGGCCGCGCGGAATTCTGCGGGCCTACGTCTATCTCTTCGAAGGGCTCGATTCGGACCAACGAAGAGCCGCGCTTCCCTTCCTCAAACGTCTTCTCGAGGTGGCCCGCCGTTTCGAGGCCGTCATCGCTCGTTTCTGGAGGACGACCTTTCCGAACGCTTCCGCCTTCCACACCGACCTCGAACTCCTCGATGCCGTACTGCAGGGGAAGACGGTGTCCCTTCCCGACACGCCGGCATCCTCGGACGCGATCTCGGAACCGCTCCCGGCCGGTGCCTCGCCTTCCCGGCCTCCCCGGCCTTCCCCGGCACCGACTCCGCCCTCTCCCCCTTCCGCCAAGCCTCCCCTGAAGGCGGCGGAGAAGAAATCGACCGTGCCGGAGACTGTCGCCGAGGCCGAACCCGCCGAAGTGGAGGTCGTCACGGACTACGATTTCCCGGGAGCATTGTCCGAGATGAAATTGAACTCAATGGAACGCGACGCACTCCGCCTCTGTCTCGAGGGGAACGAAGACCCGAATCGTGTTTTTAATGCCTATTGGAATCTGTGGCCGCGTCTCTGGCAACTCTCCCGGACCTACAATCGAAAGGAGATCCGGGGTTTCCTCCGCTACGGCTTTGCCCCCTCGCAGCCGATTCCGACTCCCGAAAGGCTCTCGTTCGACGAGAAGACCAGTGGACCGGTGATGTATGGCGACCAATGGATTCGCCTCATCTACGAGGAAAAGGTCGGGCCCTCGCGAAACGATCTCGGGCAAACGATCGACGAGTATCTGAAGGCGAATCGATTGGGACGCTATCGTTCGGATGAACCGGACCCGGCGATGGACAACGTGTATTACGAAGTGGAGCAGGTCTTGGCGAAAGCGGCCCGCGCCTTCTCGGCGGGACGCGGGGAAGTCGCGGTGATCCGCCGGACCCCGGAAGAGATCGCTGATACGGCGGAACGTATTCTGACCCCGGGGAAGACGGCGGAGACCCTCATCCGGCTCGTTCGCATCGATTTCACGGCCTTCTACCGAGACGTCCGCTTTCAGATCGCCAAGCGCTCCGATTTTCTCCCGAAAGAAATCTATCCCTTCGTCCTCATCCTGCCGTCGGAAGGTGACCGCGGAATCTCGTGGCAGGAGTTCGAGGGACGAAACAAGGATTCGCCCGGGCGGATTCTTCTTCCGGAGCTCAGCGTCATCGATCTTTTCGATATGATGATTGGGGTCGTGGCGCGATTCCGATGGAACATCGCCAAGGCGATCGCGGGAGCGAACTGGATGAGTCCCGCCGACGGCGGCTTGACGGGGCACTACTACGACTATGTCAATTTCTACAAGAAAAATCCGGAGCTCTCGGATGAACAGAAACAGAAATTGAACGATCGTTTCGCCGGGCTTTCAATGGATGCCGACAAATTCGCGCTCGATTATTCGGATTGGATCAAGTTCGAGTCGCAGGGCATTCAGAAACTGAACAAGGTTTCCCGCCGGATCTTCATCGAATATTGTCCCTTTGCCCTTCCCATCCGGAAGAAACTCCGGAAACACCCCGCCTTCCGCGACCTTCTCCACAAGGACTCCAACAAACGGCTCAAAAAGCGCCAGGAACTCGAACGGCGCATCTACAAGTTGGAGCGGGAGGGCTTCAATGTCGAGAACGCCTTCGACGGAGCCTTCAAGATCTACGAACCGTTTCCGGAAGAATGACTTCTTCCCTCCCCCCGACCCGCGTCGGGGTGATCGGCGTCGGCCATCTGGGACAACACCACGCCCGCTTGCTTTCCGAACTCCCGCGGTCCCGTCTCGTCGGCGTCTTCGACACAAACCGTAATCGCGCCGAGCGAATCGCGAAAAAGACGCGCAGTCGCGCCTTCGGCTCCTTGGAATCACTTCTGGCCGATACTTCTGCGGTCGTCGTGGCCACGCCCACAGAAACGCATTTTTCGGTCGCCCGACAGGCGCTCGAGGCCAACCGAGACGTTCTCGTGGAGAAACCGATCACCCCCTCCCTCGATGAGGCCTCCCGACTCGTCCAATTGGCCTCTGAGAAGGGCCGCCTTCTTCAGGTCGGTCACGTGGAGCGGTTCAATGGAGCCGTACTGGCCGCGCGAGAATGGGTCGAAAATCCGCGATTCGTCGAGGTGCATCGCCTCTCTCCGTTTCCCGACCGGTCCACCGACATCGGCGTGATCCTCGACGTGATGATTCACGACATCGATATCCTTCTCTCCCTCGTTCACTCTTCCGTCGAATCGATCGACGCCATCGGGACCGCCGTCTTGACGGAAAAAGAGGACATCGCGAACGCGCGGTTGCGCTTCGCCTCCGGATGCGTCGCGAACATCACCGCGTCGCGCATCTCCTATCAAACGATGCGGAAGATTCGGATCTTCGAGCCGGACCGCTATATTTCGATCGATTACCACAAACAGGACGCGGTCATCTATCGAAAGAAGGACCCCGACAAACCCCTCTCCCGTCCGGAAGAGATCGAACGGGTCACCCCCCGGATCAGAAAGACCGAACCTTTGCGGCTGGAACTCGAAGCGTTTCTCGCGGCGTGTCGCGGGGAGAGGCCCCGCGCGGCCACCGGAGAGGAAGCCCGATCCGCGCTCCAACTCGCCCTCGAGATCGGGAACCGCATCCGGACAGACACCGCTTTGCGGGCGAACGAGACACGATGAAACGAGAACGGTCTTCTCCGAAGATTCTCTTCGTTGCCGGCGAGCCCTCCGGCGACGCTCATGCCGCCGCCGTCGTTCGCGCGATCCGGAAGCGTTCCCCGCAGGCCCGTATCGCCGCCGCCGGTGGAGCCGCGCTTGCGGAGGCCGGCGCGAAGATCGTGTCGAATCTCGCTCAGAGCGCTGTCACCGGTTTCACCGAGGTGATCCGCCATCTCCCGAAGATCGCCGAAGCAAGTTTGACGATCCTGACGGCGGCGGAACGCGCCGACCTCGTCGTCTTCGTCGATTACCCCGGCCTCAATGTCCGCCTCGCGCAACGGATTGCCCGCCGGCCGAACCGCCCGCGACTCCTCTACTACATCGCTCCTCAGGTCTGGGCCTGGAACTCCTCCCGCGCCCGCGTCCTCTCGAAAATCCTCGACCGGATCGCGGTCGTCTTTCCCTTCGAAGTCTCCCTCTTCTCCAACGCCGTCTTCGTCGGTCACCCTCTTCTCGATCTTCCCCGTCCCGAGCCGGATCCACGATTCGCAGGCTCGGATACCGTCGCACTGTTGCCGGGAAGCCGCTGGAACGAATTGCGCCGCCACTGGGACCTCTTCGTCGAGACGGCCAGGATTTTGGAGGAACGCGGGAAACGCCCCGTTCTTTCGATCGCTCATTCCGACTGGCTTTCCCGCATCCCACCGGCGCCGTTCGAGACCGCCGTAGGATCACCACGCCGCTTGCTCGCCTCCGCGGAGCGGGCCGTGGTCAAATCCGGAACCGCAACCCTGGAAGCCGCGCTCCTGGGAGTCCCGTTTGTGACCGTCTATCGTCTTTCCACTCCCTCTTACGTCGTCGGCCGTTGGCTCGTCGATGTTCCTCACATAGCGATGCCCAACATCCTGCTCGACGATCGTGTCGTTCCCGAACTGATTCAAGATGCCGCCACGCCCCAAGCGATCGTTCATCAACTTTTCCATCTCGATTCCGCCGCGATCCGCGAAAAGTTCCGGCGTCTTCCGGAAATCCTCGGCCCACCGGGATGCGCCGAACGCGTGGCCGACCTTTGCATTGAACTTGCCGAGCGGAAACCCGAAACCTTTTCGGCCGCATCCGAAGGCGACGAAGGCGGCGGGAACGAAGCCGGAGAGAACTCGGAGTGATTCGGAGAACGGCCGCGCGTTTCCGCCGCGCGTGGGCTCCATTGCTCGCCGCCAACATCGCGATGATTGTGGTCGTGATCACCAACGGCGTCTCCCTCGTGACACTCCAACCGCTTATCGATCAGGTCTTCATCGCCGAAGGCCCCACGGCACGAGTGGTGGTTCCGACCGTGAATCTCGTCTTCTCGATGAAGAAGACGACGCTCTTTCTGGGACTCGTTCTCTTTTTCCTCACCAGCCGCGCGCTTTACTGTCTCGGGCTCTACTGCCAGCGGTTCTTGATGATGGTCACGGGAGAGCGTGTTCTGACGGGCTTGCGGACGGATCTTTACGATCATCTTCTTCGTCTCCCGCCTCTGTTCTTCACGGCGCGGCGCAGCGGCGCGCTCGTCTCCAACCTGACCGCCGATCTCGGCGTGGTGCAACACCTCGCTTCGACCGTGACCGGTGATCTCCTGCGCCGGCCCGTGGAGATCGGATTCCTGATTGGATTGCTGGTCGCGTACAATCCGTCGTTGAGTCTATTTGCGCTGCTGGTGGCTCCGGTCATCGTCGGAATCGTCAACATTCTCACGAAAACGATTCGCCGGCGAGCAGGCCGAATGCAATCGAGTATGGCCGACCTTGCCGATCACCTCCAGGAGACCGTCGGCGGAATTCGGATCATCCAATCCTTCACGGCGGAGAAGGCGGCGGCGGGGCGCTTCCACTCCGTCGCCCGGAGGTACTACGAACAGTCGGTCAAAGCGTATCGGATGATGGCCGCCGCAACACCCTCGACGGAACTCGTCACGGCGGCCGCCGTCGCGGGAATCCTCTTCTACGGCGGGCAAAACGTTATCGCGGGAAGAATGACGACGGGCTCCTTCTTCGCGTTCATGGCGATCCTGATGGCGACCTACCAGCCCGTCAAGACCCTCGTCAACGCGCTTTCCGAATCGTCCCGCGCTGCGGCGGCGCTCGAGAGGATCTACCGGATTCTCGATGAGAGACCGGCCGTCACGTCCCCAACCAACGGACGGAAGGCCTCCTTCCAAAAATCTATCGTCTTCGAGAAGGTTTCCTTCGCCTATCCCGACAACCCCTGTGAACCTGTCCTTCAAGACATTTCTCTTACGGTCCAACGCGGCCGGACGATTGCGATCGTCGGACCGTCTGGCGCGGGAAAGACGACGCTGCTTTCTCTCATTCCCCGCTTCTTCGATCCGACCTCCGGGCGTATCACAATCGATAACGTCGACCTTCGCGAGTGGGACCTCGTTTCTCTGCGCCGGCAGATCGGGATCGTCACGCAAGAGACCTTCCTTTTCAACGCCTCAGTCGAGGAGAACATTGCGCTCGGGCGACCCAACGCCGCTCCCGAGGAGATCAGGCGGGCGGCGGAGGCGGCGCATATTCTCGATGTGATCGAGGCGATGCCGGAGGGATTCCGCACGGTCGTGGGGGAACGCGGAGCGCGGCTCAGCGGCGGGGAGAAGCAACGCCTCGCTATCGCACGAGCGCTTCTCGTCGATCCCCCGATCCTCCTCCTCGATGAAGCCACCAGCTCGCTCGACAGCGAATCCGAACGGAAAGTTCAAGCGGCAATCGACACCTTGATCCGAGGCCGCACGACGCTGGTCATCGCCCACCGCCTCTCCACGGTCCGAAACGCCGACACGATCTTCGTCCTTCAAAACGGCCGGATCGTGGAATCGGGATCGCACGCGGATCTGTTGCAATCGGGCAATCTTTACGCCCGACTCTACAACCTCCAGTTTAAGGAATAGGAGACGATGGCCGAGACCGAAATCGAATATCTCTTCCGGTCTCGCTTGGCACGGCTCGCCGCCTCGCCGCTCTCCCGCATCTACGGACTTCTTGCCTGCCGCGGCTATCGCCACTCCGTCCACGTCGGCCTTCCCGTGATCTCGATCGGAAACATTCACGTCGGGGGCGTGGGGAAGACGTCGCTGGTCGCCGCGGTCGCCCGAGAGTTCGTCAAGAACGGTCTTGCTCCTGGAATCGCCTCGCGCGGTTACCGCGGAAGTCGTAGCGCCGCTGGAGCGCTCGTTCCGCCGCGGGGACGCGCATCCGAATTCGGTGACGAACCGGTTGAGTTGAAGACCCTGCTCGGAGATACGGTTCCGATCTCCATCGGTCGCGACCGGCTCACCGCCGCACGCCGCCTTCTCGGCCACTGCCGCGTCATCCTCCTCGACGACGGGTTCCAGCACCGGCGGCTGCATCGTGACCTCGATATCGTTCTCCTGCCCGCCGGCTCCGTCCCCGAACGCGAACGTCTTCTTCCGCTCGGTCGCCTTCGCGAAACACCGGCTTCGCTCGAACGTGCGGACGCAGTCGTAGTCGTAGGCTCGGAGAAAAAATCCAATCTGTTCGAAACGACCCGCCGCGCGTGGGCCTCTTTTCTCCCGAAAAAGGTCTTCTTCGCGCGGCGCGTCCTCGCCGGCGTCCAGCCCTACCCGGGAACCGTGGACCCGATTCCGCTTCTTGCGCGGCGCGTCGTGCTCTTCTCGGGAATCGGAAATCCCGACGGTTTTGCCGAGATGGTTCGGGATGCCGGAGCCGTAATCGCGCAGGACATTCGCTTCCCGGACCATCACTTCTATACCGAGACCGACATCACCTCCATCGCCGAAACAGTACGAAGAGGAAACGCCTTGGCCGTCACGACCGCCAAGGACGCCGCACGCCTGGAGTACCGGCCGCTTCCTTTTCCCACGGCCGTTCTGCGGACATCTCTGGAAGCGCCCGAATTCCTCGAATGGTTGCGCCGAGGAATCGAAGACCTTCTGGAAAGAAGCGGCCGGCCGATCCTCGTTCCCAAAAGATGACCCGGCGCGGTCGGAAAACGCTGCCCCACCTCCTCTCCTATCTCCTCTTGCGAACCATCGTCGCGATCGTCTCCGCCCCGCCTCGTCCTCTGGCGCGAAGACTCGGACGCCTCCTCGGCCGCCTCGTCTTCCTTCTGGGAATCCGCCGCGCGGTCGTTCTCGACAATCTTCGCGTTGCGTTTTCCGAGCGGTCTGAATCGTGGCGGAGCCGGACGGCGCTACGATGCTATGAGCATTTCGGAGAGGTGCTTGCGGACCTGGCCGGTCTGAATCGCTGGTCCGATCGGGAATTGCGGGAGAGAACAGCGTATGAGAATCGCCCCTTGCTGGAAGAAGCAATCGGACGGGGGCGGGGTGTCGTTGTCGCCACGGGACACATCGGCGGCATCGACGCCGGGCCGGCCCGACTCGCCTTCGACGGCCACCAAGTCCTCTCCGTCTTTCAGGGGGTTCACAATCCCTATGTCGAGGAGTTCATCACGAGGATCCGCTCGTGCCGCGGCGCGACGGTCGCGCGAAGGGGAATCGGTATGCGCAAGGCCTTCTCGGTTCTGAAGAAAAAAGGGCTTGTGATGATTCTCGCCGATCAGGACGCCGGCCCGAACGGGCTTTTTCTTCCCTTCTTCGGCCGCGATGCTTCGACCCTCATCGGCCCTGCGGAGTTGGCTCTGCGGACCGGGGCCGTTCTTCTCGTCGGCTTCGTTATCCTCGAGAAGAATACCTACCGTCTCGTCGCCGACCGAATCATAGAAAATTCTTCCCTCGAAAGGATGATGCAGGAATATAATGAAGCCTTGGAAGAAATGATTCGCCGGTACCCGGAACAGTATTTCTGGCTTCACAAACGTTGGAAGACGCCGCCGCCGAACCGAAGACGGCCCAGTAGATCGGCGGCGGAATGAAACGTAAAAGGGGACACAACAACGTGAGGAATCCGCCGCACATCGAGGAAAAGATCGTCCTGGCAACGGGCAATCCGGGAAAGGCGCAGGAAATCCGCAATATCTTTTCTATTCTGGCCCCTCGATGGGATCTCGTCACTCCTGCGGAACTCGGGATCGAGATTCCCTACCCGCCGGAACAGGAAGATTACGCGGCGAACGCCTCCGCGAAGGCTCTCGCCGCAACGGAGGTGTCGGGTCTTCCCGGTTTGGCGGAAGACTCGGGACTGGAGGTGGACGCCTTGGACGGACGTCCCGGCGTCCATTCCGCCCGATACGGATCGGACGACGCCGACCGCATTCAGAAACTTCTTAAAGAACTGGCCTCCACGGCACGCCGATTCCGGACCGCTCGCTTCCGTTGCCTTGCGGTCCTCGTTCTCCCCAACGGAAAATCGTGGACAGGGGAGGGAATCTGGGAGGGGGTGATCACGACGGAACCGCGCGGAGAACACGGGTTCGGATACGATCCGGTCTTCTTCGATCCGCTTCTGGGAAAGACGGCGGCGGAGATGACATCGGAAGAGAAGAACGCGCGAAGCCACCGCACCCGCGCCTTCGCCGATCTTCTCGGAAAGATCAATACGGACGTTTGATACCGCTTTTCCAGAACGGCAACTCAGCGCGCCGGCACTGGGTGAAACCTAGCGGTGTTGCGCCATCGCTTTCGCCAACACTCAACTCACCGGAAGGAAGAGCGGCGGCGCCCGGCGGAACCCGTGTCTTACGCGGGTCCCGCCGTTCTTGGTCCGGCGGCGCAACGAGCTCACCGATGCCGGTGGCCGTCAGTTCGAGGATTGGTTACGCCAAAAGATTGACGACTCCACCCACTCCTTGAGTCTGTGCAGCCACCCGCCTGTCGTCCGCGTCACCGTCATTCTCCCTTCCTCCGGGATCCACATCCCGGAGCGGGGCGGCCGCGTTCGCGGCTTCCGGACGGTGCACGCCCAGCACGGAAAACCCGGCGCCCGTGGCGCCAATCGATTGAACCATGATTACCTCCTTGTAATCGGTTTGGCACCTCCCTGGTGCCTAATAAATACATTCTATCCGATTTTCACCCCGCCGGCGGAAATTTTATTGAATTTTTTTGCTTGGAAAACAGAGGCTTTCGTTCTTCCCTTTGCCTTTTTTCTTTTGCCTTTTGCCTTTTTAAGGTGCCGTTCCCTCGCCACGCCGCCGGCTTTTGCTTACTCCCCCGCTTTTTCCGTTTTGCTCTCTCCTTGCGACTCAGAACTCTTCGCTTCCGATTTCCCCGGCTCCTTCTTCTCCTCGGCCGCCTTCCCCGCCCCTTCCTTCTTCGCCTCGCGCTTGCTGTCCGTCGAGTACCACCCCGTTCCCTTCAAGTGAAAGGCCGCCGGCGAGATGATCCGCTCGGCACGCCCCCCGCACTTCGGACACTTCTTCGTCCTCGGAGCATCGAATCCCATCAACTCCTCGAATTGATTTCCGCAACGACAGGTAAATTCGTAAATCGGCATTCTTAACCTCCTCTCCCAAAGCCCCCTAATCCGCCCCTCTTCACTTTTTCTCGATCGCTTCTTCAACGCCGTTCTGGCGCTTTTTCGCTCGATTTAAATGCCTTTTTGGCATCGCGGCGTCATCTCGTCGACCTGTAATTTCTGATCTTACGACAACGCCTCGAATCTTTTCAAGGAAGATTCTCCGCAAGGAACGTACCATCGGGGACCGCATTCCAATTCCTCTTCTCCGGCAGGAAAGAAGCCCGCGCCATGGACCAAGATGTCTGCGCCACGATGGAGAGTGGACACTCCTGTCCGCGGAATACATTTCCCGCAAAGGCGGGCGGAACGTAGGGGGCACCCGGCCCACCACCCTTCCATCACTTCTTCGTCCGCCTCCAAAGGTTGAGAACTTTCGCTCTAACACCCGAAAACCTTTGCCCCAATATTATTCCCGCCCGCTCAAAGCCCGTGCCATCTCCCGTTCGGCCGCGCGCTTCTTCAATACCTCGCGCTTGTCCGGCGCCTCCTTGCCTCGACAGAGACCGACCTCGACCTTGATCAATCCCCTCTTCAAAAAGAGTTTCAACGGAATCAAAGTCAACCCCTTTTGCTGAACCTTTCCCTCGAGCCTTCGGATCTCGGATTTCCTCAGGAGAAGTTTTCGCGTTCTCGTTGGATCGGGACGAACGACGGTGGCGTTGGGATAGGGCGAGATGTGGCAGTTGAGCAGAAAGGCTTCGCCGTTGGAAATCCGCACGAAGGCGTCCCGCAATTGCACGCGACCCGCGCGAATGGATTTAACCTCACACCCCAAAAGCGCAATGCCGGCCGTTATTCGTTCAAGGATGAAATACCTGTGCCGCGCGATTCGGTTGTCGGCCAGAAGCGTCATCGGCGGCGTGTCCTCCGGCGTTTGATTGTTTTCCGTTTTTTCTTCCTGCTTCCCTTCTTCGATTTCCGCTTTCCTTTTCCGCCGCCGGTCTCACCCTTCCCTCGTCTCCTCGCCCCCTCCTCGATCCCCGTCCGATCCCCGCGCCCGCCCTTTTTCTTCCCGTGCGCATTTCTTCCGCCAAGCCCCGCGCCTTCTCCTCGAACACCTCTTCTTCCTCCTCCGGAAGACCTTCCTCCCTTCCGGCCGGGACGCGCAAGGACCAAACGCCGGTTCTCGATATCGACGGCGGCCACGACCACATCGAGCGGATCCCCGATCGAGAGGCGGCGCCCCGAACGCCGCGCCAACAATGTCGGAGGCATCCGCCGGAATGTGAACGGTCCGTCCTCGAACTCATCGAGGGAAAGAAATCCGCGCGCGCCGAAGTCCAAGATCAGAAAGATTCCCTCCCTGTTCAAACCGTCGATCACGCCCTGGCACTGCTGGCCGAGACGGGTCCGGGAATATTCAAGCAGTTTAATCTCCAATGCATCGCGTTCCGCCTCGACCGCCTCGCGCTCCCTCCGACTGCAATGCTCCGCGGTCTCCTCCAGGTCCCTCCGGCAACGCTCTTTGAAGAGAAGGCGGTGGACCACCAGGTCCGGATAGCGTCGGATCGGCGAGGTGAAATGGGCGTACGCTTCCGACGCCAAACCGTAATGCCCGAGGTTCTCCGCCGAATACCGCGCTTCCATCATACTCCGCAGCACCATCAGCTCGACGACGGGTTGAGCCGGAGTACCACGAAAAGCATCCACGATCCTTTGCAGCGATCCCCCCCGAATCCGTTTGCCGAAGGCTTTCGCCAATCGCCTCAATTGAAAAACCTTTCTTGCATCGGGCGTTTCGTGAACCCTGTAGATCCCGCGTCCTGCCTTTTCGAGACAACGTGCCACGTACTCGTTGGCCAATATCATTAACTCCTCCACGAGACGATGCGACCACGTTCTTGCCACGCTCTGCACCCGAAGCACCTTTCCGTCCAACCCCAAGATCGGTTTCCTCTCCGGCATCTCGAAGTCCACCGCCCCGCGCTCCATTCTCCTCTCGTAAAGCCGTTGCGCGATCCATTTCAACAACTCGAGCTCCCGGGCGAATTCCCCCTCGCCCCTCTCAAGAATCTCGTCCACTTCCTCGTACGTGAACCGCCTCCTCGAGCGGATCACGCTCCGGCAATGCGAGAATCCCGCCGGATTTCCATCCGGATCAAATTCAACGAGGACGGAGACAACAGCCCGATCTTCCCCCTCGACCAAGGAACAAATACCATTACTCAAACTCTCCGGGAGCATCGGAATCACTTCCCCCGGAAGATAAACCGACGTGGCCCGATCATACGCCTCTTGATCGATCGGATCGCCCTCTTTCACATACGATGCAACATCGGCGATATGAATTCCGACGCGCCATCCCGAGGAACGTTCTTCGAGGGAGAGAGCATCATCGAAATCCCGTGCGTCCACGGGATCGATCGTGAAGACCTCCAGACCTCGCAGATCCTTCCGCCGGGAACGGCCGGGAATCGTTCTCGCCTTTCCCGCCCGGCTTGCCGCTTCGAGAACCGCCTCGGGAAATTCCTTCGGAACCGAGCGGACCTCCCGCGACATTGTCAGTTCCACCTCCGGATCCCCCGCCGGTCCGAAGATCTTTTCCAGAAACCCTTCCCCGCCTTCGTCTCCCTCCGGATACTTCGTTATCCGCAGTGCCGCACGCATTCCGGAACGAACCTCGCTCTCCTTCACGCCAAAAGCCATCCCCTGAACGCGAAACGGAATCGTCGGTGTCGCCGCGCAGAGAACCCACCGCCGCCCGCGGCGATCCAATGTTCCATACACAATCTCCTTCGCCCGCTCGACGACCTCTTCCACAAGTCCGCCCACGCCGCGGCGGCGCGGAAAGAGCGAGACTCGAACGAGATCGCCGTCCATCGCGCCCGCCGTCCCTTCCCTCGGAACATAAATTTCTCGTTCCCCATTCGGAAGCGGTTCCTCCGGAGTGACAAAGGCAAAGTGCTCGCGAATACGAATCCGCCCGAGCACGGTTTCTTTCCCCGTCGCATATACAGGGTGTCGTTCCCCTTTCCTCCGTCCCTTCATTCCACTCGCAATCCTTTCTTCTCCTCTTTTTCTTCCTTTCCCGACGCGAGAGATTTCCGTCAAGAAAAGAGGTTGTACCTCAAGATGTGATAAAAGGCCGCCAGCCCGTCCTTCCAGGTGATCTTCTTCCCTTCCTCATAGGTTCTCCCGTAGTAGGAAATGGGAATCTCGTAGATACGGGCTCGCGCCTTGGCGACCTTCGCCGTCATCTCGACCTCTATTCCGAAACGATCCTCCCGTAGCCTCAACCCCTTCAAAACCTCGGCGCGAAAAGCCTTGTAACAGGTCTCCATATCCGTGAGGTTGATATTCGAGAACATATTGGAGAGAAGCGTCAAGAAGGTGTTTCCGACATAGTGCCAGAAATAGAGGACACGATGCGGCCCTCCGAGGAAGCGCGAACCATACACCACATCGGCCACTCCGTCGAGTATAGGTTGCACGAGGCGCGGAATGTCGCGGGGATCGTATTCGAGATCGGCATCTTGAATCACGATGATCTCCCCCGTGCAGAGTTCGATTCCCTTCCGCAATGCCGCCCCTTTTCCTTGATTTCTCTCTTGCGCCGCGAACGTCGTCTCGAGATTCTGCGGTTTCGGCCGCTCGAGGAATCGCCGGATACGATCGCGCGTCTCGTCCGAGGAGCCGTCGTCGACGATTACGAGTTGAACCGAGGTGAATTCCTCGGCCAGAAAAAGGAGGCGTTCGAGAAGCGTTTCGACCGTCTCTTCTTCGTTATAGACCGGAATGACCAGCGATAATTTTGCTTTCCTTCGAATCGTCTCTTCCTTCTCCATCATACGCGTTTCCTTTCCGAAGACACGCTCGCCTCCCCTTTCGCTTCTTCACGGAACGTTCCTCTTCCCAATCCGCAAAACTCTACCGAATTTTTCCTCGTTTGGCATCTTTGAAAAAAGCGAAGGCTTTTCTCCCTATTTCGCCGCCGTCCCTGTTGTCATTCCGAGCCGGGCCAGCCTGTCGGTAGGAAGGCGCAAACCCGACGGGGAATCCCCGACGCTCAGCATCCGGCCCGAACACCACGGCAATCCAGGCATCCTGCCTTCACGAAGACCCGCAAGGAACGCGATCCCTGGGACCGCCGGCATCTTGCCGGCAGAAATGGGGGCCAGGTTCTCCAACCTGCGGGTGAATCGTGCACCGCCGTTGTCATTCCGAGCGCCAGCGAGGAATCCCCTCCACAGAGTATCCCGTTCCATGGGTGGATCGGCACTCCTGGGGGATTCCTCGTCGGCCAGCGGCCTCCTCGGAATGACACCAGGGTCGAGCGAAGCGAGACACTGGTGTCATCCCGAGTCCGCTGCAAGGCGGGCGAGGGATCTCCGAATCCACGTATCCCGCGCCTGGGGCCGGTCGCCCCCACAGTTCGCGATCGGATCGATCCGCTTCCCCTTCTCCACCGTTCTTCGCAGACTGGAGAGTCTGCGCTCCAAATCTTCCGTTCCCATTTTCCTTTTTCCTTTTGCCTTTTGACCTTTGCCCTTTGCCTTTTTCCCTCTTCCGTATCTTCCGTGGTCTTTTTCGCGTATCTTTCGTATCTTTCCGGTTGACAGTTTTTCACTTTCCGAGTTTCCTCCCGCTTCGGATTTTCCGAGAAAGGAAGGAAGAGATATGAAGAAGAAAACCTCGCGGCGCCTCACGGAACGTGATGCGGATGCCATCGAAATGATCGAGGACCAAGTGCTCGAGACATTGGCTCTCTCGCGGCCGCGGGACGCCGAGACGGAAGATCAAATCCGAAGGCTCGAGACGTCCTTTGGAAAAAATTTCTACAGCACGATCATCCGATCGCTGACGGGCTTGGTTCTTCCGGAGGAGGAAGCGCGGCACGAGTGGGACGAGATCGTCCAGCACAAGTTCTTCCTTTCCCAAAAAGTAGGACGTGACATCGGCATCCACGTCGCCGCGCTCGACTACCTCCGCAACATCCGCGGCCAGATTCGTGATGTCCGGATCGTCGATGCGGATACGCTGGCGAAGACGGTCCGCCTGGCGAACACCGATGGACTGACGGGGCTTTACAATCATCGTGTCTTTCAGGAGGAATTCTCGCGTTTTTTGCGCCGGGCGCGGAGATCAAGCCGTCCTTTCGCCCTCTGCCTCTTCGACCTCGATCACTTCAAGCGCTACAACGATACGCTTGGACACCTCGCCGGTGACGTCCTTCTCTTCGAAGTGGCGCGGATCTTATTGGTGGAGACGCGGGATCATTTCGATATTCCGGCGCGGTACGGCGGAGAGGAGTTTGCCCTTCTGTTACGAGACACCGGCCGGGACGCGGCAAGGGACGTCGCCGAAAGGATCCGGCGCTCCGTCGAAGAATTGCCGATTCCGCCGGTCTATCGCGATCTCGGGCACACAGTAAGTCTTTCCGGAGGAATCGCCGTCTGGGACGAAGACGGTAATTCGAAGAACGAATTGCTCTCCGCCGCCGACCGTCGATTGTACAAAGCGAAAGAAAGCGGCCGCAACCGAATCATCACAACAGACTGAAAAGAGCAGCCCGCCGGTCGCCGTTTCAGCCCGCGATCGGATCGATCCGCTTCCCTTTCTCCACCGTTCTTCGCAGACTGGAGAGTCTGCGCTCCCTTCTCCCTTTTTCCTTTTGCCTTTTGACTTTTTCCATCTTCCGTGTCTTCCGTGGTTCCTCCCCCTCCGTGTGTTTGGTGGTTCTTCAGCCGAAGACGGCGTAGTACGCCTTCACGAGCCAGCGGAAGGGGTGCAGGTGCAACGCAAGGTCGCGGAGACGCCGGAAGGATTCGAGAATCGTTCCCGGAAGCCCGCTGCGTCCCAGGAGGCAGTTTCCGTTGTCGTTCGCAGTGACCACGCTGCTCCCACCTCCGCCGAAACCGTGTTCGCCGTTGACCGTCACACCCGTCGCGATCAGGCAGATGCCCCCACCCTTTTGCGCGACGACATCGACCTTCGCGGAGTTGTCGAGTGTCCAGCCGGAGCCGTAGGTATCAGCGTACCAATGTTTGAATGAGGAGGATCCAGCGGCGGTATCGAAGCCGAGCGCGTGATAGAGTCCTGTCGTTTTCTTGGAGAGACACACCTTGAGCGTGTAGGCGACCGAATCTCCAACTGGATTGGTTTTATTCGGATCGCCGATGACGTTGCCGTCCTTGTCGATGAATTTGATTCCGAGAATGGAGGCGGCGAAGGCGCGGCGCCCCGTATCGGTCTTTGCGATGGCATTCGGTGACCCGTCTGTATCGATCGTCTCCGTATCGGATCGCCGCCCGACGAGAATTCCCATCTCGGGAAGGTCGGTCCAGATATGGATCACTGTTGTCTCGACGCCGAGGTCCGAGGTTGGAGGCGGAATCGTGACGGTGTAATCGGCGCCCGTCCCGGAGGAATCGGCCGCGCTCGAGAGTGTTCCCGCCGTCGTCTCGCCGCCTGGAAGGTTGACCTGAACGAAGGAATCACTTGAAGTAACCGGCGCCGGAGCCGAGGGTGCGGTATTGGCACCCGCATCGATCACGGCGCCAACGGGCAGACCGGGCGCAAACGGCGCCGTCGATTGGAATTTCAGCACCCGATGGTGCATTCTGTCCACGACCCAAACAATCGTCTCCCCCTCGAAGGCGACGGCGGAAACAGAACCGATCGTGGTGTCCGTCGCCGAGATCGGGTCGTGATGGTCCCCGATCGTACCAACGAACGTGTCGGCGGAAAGTCCGGTGTCGTCACTGATTTTGACGACGTCGCTTTGATCGGGTCCGAAAATAGCCCCTTGATCGCCGTCCACACCCCAGGCATAAAGGCCGCCACTTGGAGAGACCGCGATGGCACGACTGAATTCCGTGATTCCCAGGGCCGCCTGTTCATCCCAAATGACGTTGAGCGAAAATGGCCCGAACGTTCCCGATGTATCCTCCGGAACATCGTTCAAATCTTCGACCAACAGTCCCTCGAAGGACTCGTAGTTTCCGTCGGCCGGGTTGATATCCACGTTGACGGTTCCGGCGACATAAAGGTACTTTCCGTTCGGATCGACGGCGATGTCGTTGATGTTGTAGGCATAAAATCCAAAATTCGAGATCGTGGCGCACCCTCCGGCATTATCGAAGATCGGCACGTGGCCGGAATCCGATCGGCCGTAAGGGTAGGGAGTATCGGAACGGAGGGTTTTCGAGAGTGCGGCGGACCCAAAGGAAGATTTGAGAATGTCGAAACGCAGGATCGCGTCGAAGGGCCCGAATCCGGCGGTGTTGTTCGGGTTCTGGTCGTCGAGGAGGACAAAGAGGGAAATCGACGTTCCTCCCGTGTCGAGGACCGCGACCCGAATGGGGCCGGCCATTCCCTCCGGCGCTATCTCCGAATCCGCTCCGAAGGGTGTACAACTCCAATCGTTCGAAACCCCTGTCCCGTCGTTGTAACGGATGTTTCGGGTGAAGTTGTCCTGCCCGAGAACGTAATCCGCCGTCGTATCGGAAAGAACCGTGCTCTGGCCGTTGGAACGGACGAGATACCCCAACACGCGATTGTTTCCCATATCGGCCACGAAGAGGACGGTGGTTTCCGGCCCTTGCCAAACGGCCACCCCCATCGGACTGTCCAACTGGTCCGCCGAAGTCCCTTTCTGTCCGTTTCCGATAATGTGGTCCGGCGTCGTGTCGCCGTCCACGAAGACGAGAACGCGGTTGTTGTACTGGTCGGAAACATACCGAACGCCGCTTTTGTCAACGGCGATGTCCGAAGGCCATTTGAAATCGTGGATCCCCACGCCGGAATCCGATGACGTGAAATCAGGCTGACCGAGAACCTGCTTCGCCGGGAGCGGCTCCGAAGGAAAAATGAACCCGAAAGCCGGAATGCCGGCCAGAACCGAAAAAACAACCGCTCCCCAGGCGGCGATCATCCCCGCCCCGATGAGCCTCTCCTCGATAACACTCTTCGGTCGCCCCGACTCGCCCTCCGTTTTCTTCCGCGCGTCCGCCCTCTTTTCCGTCACACCGTTCCTCCTCCATTTTTCCTCTATCCGTTCCGGCCCCGGCGTTTTCCCGAGACCGTTCGTCGCAACGGAGACAAATATGCCGCTGATTCGTTAATAAAATGTCGCGGGGGACACTGTCAACCGATGTGTAATCTTTTTGACAGTCTTTCTCTTTCGCGCTGAATCGATTTACCGGTTCCAGAGCACGGCCTCGGGCGGCGGCGGATTCTCGAGAATCTCCCGATACTTCACGCACGATTCCATTCCGCACTCCCCCTTCTCCCTGCACCCGCAATACTTCGGCCGCTCTTCGCAAATACACCGCGAAACATTCGAGCGACGACAATCCGCTTTCGGAAGACCTCCGCATTTCCGCACGACCGGATGTTGCGCGGGCCTGATCCCCGCGTTGTACGAATGCCACAGCCAGGCGCCGTATCCCGGAAGCCCGATCAGAACGACGACGATAAGAAGAATCTGCAGTCGAGGGATTTCCCGTCCATCGAATTTTTCGCGTTCTCGAACGGCGGCCGGTCGCGGGGGGGACTGCTCGGGAAATACCTTCTCGCTCTCCTCTCCTTCCAATCGCCCCAACGGTTCCTTCCAGCGGAGATAGATCTTGGAACGGCGAACCGGGACGAAACGCGGCCAGTCCTTGTATCGGATCGAATCCTCCGGGCGAATCTGGTTCCGGCGGAACATCTCGAGAACGGCGGAACGGGCGTACGGTCCCAGCTCTTTTCCCCCCGCGCGCTTGACATACCATTCCAATTCCGGAACGACGGTCCCGAGAAAGATTCCCTCGAGCGCGGGGTCCTCCGCCGCCGAGACCCACCGCGTCTCGCCCTCCCGCAAAACCGGCATCTCCGGGGTGACGAACGCGCTCAACTGCGCCGCCGTATAAGGCCCGTAGGTCTTGCCGTCGCGGGCGACGAACCACCTCATCTCCTCCCTCTTCATATTCTCATTCTACCTCCCTTTTCCAGCGCGTTCCAATAATTTCCGTTTGAAACCGCTTACAACGGACTTTTCAAAGGAGAAGGGGATTGACGGAGAACCCGACGCGGAACTAAAATACCCCCTATGAACCGGTCGCCCTCCACTCCGAATCCCTCCCCCTCCGCCCCTCCCGCACCTCCAGCGCCGCTGGTTACCATCAAGAATCTTGTCCATTCCTACGGCTCGACCCGCGCGCTCAACGGAATCGATCTGAAACTCTTTCCCGCCGAAATCTTGGTTATGGTCGGACTCAACGGCGCCGGTAAATCCACCCTGATCAAAATCGTGCTCGGGCTGCTCCATCCCTCGGCCGGTACCGTCGATCTTGAACCCGAAGTCCGGAAGCGGGGACGGATCGGATTTCTGCCGGAGGAGACGGCGCTTCCGCTGGAGCTGACGGGGCGGGAACTTCTCGCGTGGCACGTTACGGGGGCCTTTCCGAACGAGACCGCCCGTCCCATCGGCCGACGCCTCGAAGAAACCGCTGAACGTCTCGGAATCACCCGTTACCTCGACCGCCGCATCAGCCGATGCAGCAAGGGAATGGCGCGACGCGTTGCGCTGGGTTTGGCTGTCGTGACCGATCCGCACTTACTCGTGCTCGACGAACCGCAATCCGGGCTCGATCCGAACGGCCGGTCTATGCTCTATCGTCTCGTCGAACAATTCCGCCGGCGAAACGCCGCCGTTCTCGTCAGTACGCACGATCTCGAGATGGCTTCCCGCATCGCAACCCGCCTCACCGTCCTTCACCAGGGTCGCCTGCTCCGCAAAGCCTCCGCTCCCCTTCCGGCCCGAGACCTCGAATCTCTCTTCGCCACTCTTTCCGACGAACCCCGTCCTCCCGAGGAACAGAGATGATACCGTCCGGCCGACGATCCCCTCTTCGGACGGCGGTCTTCTTCTCGATCCGCGAACTCTCCCGCAGACGAATTCCCCTCGTGGGGCTCGTCGCGGCCGCTTTGATCGCCTGGACGGCTCTCTTCGCGGGGAGGCTTGCGTTCGAGAAGTCCGGCACCGTCGCGTACGATTTTCTCCTGAGCGGCACGTTCCTCTACTCATCCCTTCTGGCGATCCTTCTGGGGCATTTCGCCGCCGCGGACCTGACGCGCCCTGGCTTCTGGTATGCCTTCGCTTCCGGAACTCCGCGAAGCGAACTCTACGCCGCACGCTATTTCGCGGGACTCGGCCTCCTCCTGCCCCTCGTCTGGCTCCCGTGGCTTCTCGTCCCCGTCTTTTTTCCCGCTCCTCCTCCCGAAGCCCTCCTCCCCCCGCGTTTCCTCTCCTGCCTTCTCTTCACCCTCGAAGGCCTCTCCCTCTTCTCGCTCGGTTTCGCTCTCGCCGTCTGGTTTACACCCCCCGTCTCGCTCGCCTTTGCCTTCGCTCTCTGGGCCGCCTTCCATCTTCACCCCGATCCACTCGTCTTCCAGATCGCCTATCCCGGCACGATCGGCCGGCTCCTTTCCCTGATCGATCGGCTCGTTCCGAATTTCGAAATCTTCAATCCCCTCCGTTACGCCGGCGCTTCCGCGCGCGCCGCACTCGCCCCCGTCGCCTTCACCCCGCTCTTCTCCCTCTTCTTCTTCCTCTTCGGTCTCTTTCGGTTCGAGCGCCGGGACCTCGCCTGACGATGTTTCCTCCGTCCCCCCCCGTCCGCTCCCGCAACCGCGTCCGACATCCACTTCTTCCTCTTCTCGCCATCCTGGCCCTCTCCTTCTTCACCTCCCTTCTTCCCGTTCCGCAAGGAAGGAATCCCAGCAAACGTTTCGCCGGTTTCATTCGGATCCCGGCGGACCTCGTCCTGATCCACGTCACCGGCCGGACGGCTTTTCTGGAACGCGTTCCGGAGTTCGAGGTTTTGCGGATGAAACGGCGGCTTCTGGCCGCCGCGAGGCTCGTTCCGGAGCGCGAGGTTTTCTACACAGCGGGAGCCTGGGGATTTCTTGCTTGGTCCCGCCCCGCCGACGCCCTTTCCCTCCTTCGCACCGGGTTGGAACGCCATCCCGAAAGCCTTCCGCTCCGCCGCACGCTCGCGATGGTTCTCGCCTTGACCCAATCGGACACCTCCGCTCGATTGGCCGTTCTCCGGCGCGCGACCGACTTCCCGCCCCGCCGAATGAAGGCTGCCTTAAGAGGAGGCGACCGCCGCATCGCGGTTCTCTACAAACTTCGGGCCCGGCTCGAGGAGAAAGCCGGCCATCCGGAGATCGCCTTGCGGATATGGGAGAAACTGGCTTCCGCGGAGTCGAACGAAATGCTTCGCGCCGACGCCGCGAGGGAGATTTGGAGGCTGGAGGGATTGATTTCCGAGACCTCCGGGGAATACAATATCAGCAGAGGAAGAAGGTGACGATGTGATCGAGTCTGTTCCTGGAAGCGCGAGCGCGCGGAGAGGGCGCCCGCGCTCTTTTCGCCGAGACCGTGAAACCGGTTTCACGCTCATCGAACTCCTCGTCGTCGTCACGATCATCGGGATCCTGGCCGCGATCTTCATGCCGAAACTCGCGCAGGCGCTCGTTCAGGCCAAGCAAGGCCGAACCGTAGCGCGACTCGAGGCGATCCGCAGCGCATCTCGGATGTATTTCCTCGATCACGGAGAAGACGAGATGTCCTACTACCCGTGGCAGATGTATCAGTTGGCTCACTACGATCCCGCCGGAAACCTTGCCGGATGCGGTACCCACAACGGGGCGCACTGGTATCTCGAGTATATTCCGGAAGAAGAAGTCGGAGACGGACCGGCCAAAGGAACCCAGATGACCGATTGGTGCACAGCCGATCACAGTTACCATCTCAACCGCACCGTTCAGACGGGAGCGGCCAAGGGAGGATGGAACTGGTGCATTCCGTGCGGCGCGGCGAGCCCGTGCGCGGCACCGTCGGGAACCGTGTGGATCGACGAGGATGTGATGGGACTCGGCGGCAAACCGATGAACGAGTATTGAGCGAAAAAAGAGGAACTCCTCCCGCGAGGCGAAAACCCGCATTCCAAATTCCTTCTCCCTTTTCCCTTCTTCCTTTTGCCTTTTGACTTTTGACTTCTGCCTTTTCCCTTTTGCCTTTTGCCTTTTGGCTTTTCCCCTTGCACGTTCCCGTTGAGAAAACAAACCCGATCCTCGTCATTTGTAAGGAGCCGTGCGAAGCCACGACGAAGGAAGGTGGAATAATGAACGTAACTCACGGAATATTTCCCCGGAGAAGCGGATGAAGGCGGCCGACCTCTTCGTCCGCGCGCTCGAGCAGGAAGGCGTGGACACCATCTTCGGTCTGCCCGGCGAAGAAAACTTGGCGCTTCTCGATGCGATCCGGCGCTCCTCGATCCGCTTCATTCTCACGCGGCACGAGCAGGCGGCCGGATTTATGGCGGCGACCTATGGCCGTCTGACCGGCCGCGCCGGCGTCTGCCTCGCCACCCTCGGACCCGGTGCGACGAATCTGGTGACCGCGGCGGCCCACGCCACCCTCGGCGCGATGCCGATGGTGATGATCACAGGCCAGAAACCGATCAAATCCTCGAAACAAGGGCGATTCCAGATTCTCGATGTCGTCGATATGATGAAACCTCTCACGAAGTTTTCGACGCAGATCACATCCGGGTTCAATGTCCCGGCCCGGATTCGCGAGGCGTTTCGATTGGCGGAGGAAGAACGGCCTGGAGCCGTTCATCTTGAGCTCCCCGAGGATATCGCCGCGGAAGAGGTCACCGACGCATTCCTGCTTCCTCGCGAACGTGTCCGCCGTCCGATCGCCGAGGAGAAAGCAATCTCGCGCGCCCTGGCAATGATCGACGAGTCCGAACGTCCGATCATTCTCATCGGCTCCGGTGCCAACCGGAAACTCGCCTCGAAGATGCTGACCCGCTTCGTCGAGAAATCCGGTTTCTACTTCATCACGACCCAGATGGGAAAGGGGGTCGTGGACGAGCGCCATCCCCGGTACCTCGGAAACGCCGCTCTTTCCGCCAACGATTACATTCATTGCGCCATCGAACGCGCGGACTTGATCATCAACGTCGGCCACGACGTGGTGGAAAAACCTCCGTTCACGATGGGCGCTTCCGGCCCGCGGGTCATCCATATCAACTTCTTTTCGGCGTCGGTCGATGCCGTCTATTATCCCCATCACGAGGTTGTGGGAGACATCGCCAACGCGGTCTGGAGGATCACGGAGCGTCTCGATCCCACGCGAAAACGAGACCTCTCCTACTTCGCCCGTGTAAAGAAAGCCTCCGACGAAAACATCTCTGCCGGATGCGACGATCCGCGTTTTCCCATCCTGCCCCAGCGGGTCGTGGCCGATATTCGGAAGACCCTTCCTTCCGACGGCATCCTCACATTGGACAACGGCATCTACAAGATCTGGTTCGCCCGTTGCTATCCGGCGCACCAGCCGAACACGGTTCTTCTCGACAACGCCTTGGCGACGATGGGAGCAGGGCTTGCAGCGGCCATGAGCGCCCGCGTGGTCTTTCCCTATCGGAAGATCGTCGCCGTTTGCGGCGACGGCGGATTCCTGATGAATTCCCAGGAACTCGAAACCGCGGTCCGTTGTCGCCTTGACCTCGTCATCGTCCTTCTCAACGACGGCGGCTACGGAATGATCCGGTGGAAGCAGGAGGGGAGCGGTCTCGAACGTTACGGACTCGATTTCGGAAATCCCGATTTCGTGAAATACGCCGAGGCTTACGGAGCCAAGGGGCATCGCGTCGAAAACACGGCCGATTTCTCTCCGCTTCTCGAAAGATGCCTTGCCTCTGGTGGAGTTCACCTCATCGATCTTCCCGTCGATTACAGCGAAAACGTCCGTTCGCTCACGACGGCTCTCGAGGAGAAGACCTGCGCGCTGTGACCCCTAAAAGCGACCGGCAAGACAACGGACCTCGCGCATCCATGAAACGACCGGTTTTTTGGGACGGACTCTTGGCAATTTTCCAGGCGGATTCGCCCTTTTTATGCTCTTGCCTTCTCCTTCTTTCCTTTTTCATTGGCGCTGCCGGTTGTCAAATTGCCGATATTCGGCCGGCGGAGGTAATCCGCAAGGGCATTTCCACCGAAGATCGGATACGCGGCCGGCATCTCCTCGAACGGGTCGTCTTTGCTTACGAATTGTCGAGAAAAAAGACCGAAAAACTGCACCGGCAAAAGATGACTGTGATTTTTCGAGAAAGATGGCACGCTTGGCTTCCCGCGTTATTCAACAAGCCATTTCCCGAGGAGTCGGATGTGGAACTCTCTTTCGTCCGGGACGAACCTGGAATTCAGTTCCGCATCCGAAAAGGTCCGTGGCTGTCGTTGCAGGGAAGGTGGAATGGCAAAACGTTATCACTGAGTAATCGAAGCTCCGTGAAGGTTCAAGAATCCCTCCTTTCAAAGAGACGTCTCTCCTTCCACGCACGGGCAAAACGGTTCTTCTTCGAACTTCCTTTTAATCTTCGAAACTTCCGCGTTGTTGCGAAAATGGGCGATACAACAATAGAAGGCCGACGATACCATAGGCTTTTTCTCTCAAATACTCTTGCTCCCGATCCGGATCAGGACCAATTCATCGCCTATCTCGATCCGCGGTCATTTCGACTCGATATTCTACATTACACCATCCGGGAACTGGGAGGTCGTTTCACCGGAGCGATCTCCTTCTCTGACTTTCGAAACGTGGACGGTATCCTGTTTCCCTTCACGGGAAAGATACATTGGACGCCCGGCGGAAAAGAAATCGTGCATGAATATCGCATTCGTTCGGTAAAATTTGAGAATCCCGCCTGACCGCCGAAATCTTTATACGGAACCTCCGACGTTCCTATGTCCTCCTGGCCTTTCCCCTCTTCTTCTTTCGTTTTCCTTTTTTTTTCTTCGTGCTCCGCATATTCCGTGGTTCCTTTTCTTCGCGCCCTTTGTCGAATCGACCCGCATTGTTCCGCACTCGTGGGGCACTCCTCGTCGGGCTGCGCCCTCCTCGGAATGACACCAGGGTCGAGCGGCGCGAGACACTGGTGTCATCCCGAGTTCTCCGTAAGGCGAACGAGGGATCCCCTCCGCGTGAAATTCTGCGCAGGGGGACGCGCCAACAGGTAGGGCGACCGGCC
>RFFU01000041.1 GCA_003697085.1 Candidatus Hydrogenedentota bacterium | reverse complement strand
GGCCGGTCGCCCTACCTGTTGGCGCGTCCCCCTGCGCAGAATTTCACGCGGAGGGGATCCCTCGTTCGCCTTACGGAGAACTCGGGATGACACCAGTGTGTCGCTTCGCTCCCCCCTGGTGTCATTCCGAGCGAGGTGGAGCGAAGCGACGCCGACGAGGAATCCCCCAGGGGTGCTGATCGGCCCCCAGAGCGGGATACCGCGTAAAGGGGATTCCTCGCGGAGCCTGTCCCGAGCGAATGCGAGGGGGTCGGAATGACAGAAGGCGGGATACCTCGCGGAGGGGATTCCTCAATCGCCTTGCGGCGATTTTCGGAATGACAAGGAGGGGGTCGCCCCCCGTGGCGCAGGCATCCTGCGTGCGGGAGTGGGGCACAATCGTAGGAGCGCAGGCATCCTTGCCTGCTGTGATGGAGCGCGGTCCGGCGTGCGCAGGCGTTTCGCCTCTTTTCGCTTTAGGGGCCGAGGCAGCGAGTTGGCAAATCCGAGAAGGTTGCCGAAAGGCGCGGCAGGAAGAGGGTATGGGTTTGAAATTCAATCATTGAGAAGGGAATCTTTTTTTCGATCAGACATCGGGCGAAACGGGGGGCGACCTTCGTTTTCTCGAGAAAGAGAGCCGGGCGGCGGGATTCTCTCCGAATTTTTTCCGTCCAATCCGGCCGGCGGTCGGTGGGGTTGGGCGGCGCGATCGAAGCAACGGGAAGATACCGCCGGGAAAGAAAGACAGTCCGATAAGCGTATTCGTAATCCGAGACGAAGGCATCAACGGGCAGGTCCCGCAGCGTCTTTGCCGCCGCGATGGCCTCGCGAGGCGTCGGGTATTCGTGGATGAAGTTCCGAAGGGCGATTCCGTTGGCGACAAGAAGAGCGGCAAGAAAAACGGCGGCTCCGCGACGA
The DNA here is from genome assembly GCA_003697085.1 of Candidatus Hydrogenedentota bacterium. Taxonomy (GTDB): domain Bacteria; phylum UBA8481; class UBA8481; order UBA8481; family J006; genus J006. Next base: position 12,569 of record RFFU01000041.1, on the reverse strand, counting down.
GGCAGTGCCGCCCAAAGAACCAGCAGGGGCAGCCACAGCGGGGAAAGGTGACGGACTCGTGAGAGGTCTCCGAGGAAATCGAACGGTATCGAAAAGAGGAGGGTGCCGGCCGTGAGAAAAGCCCACTCGGGATGAGTACGCCGAAGCCGGAGGAATCCCCAGAGGGCCAACAGCAGAAGCAGGAGCCCGGCGGTCGCTCCTCCGACCGGTTGAAAAAACTCGGAGAACCCGTGGAACAGGGAAGAACACCATTCTTGAGGTCGGAAGAGGCGTTCAAAGATTCCGTGCGGGAGTTCTTGGGCGCGGGAGGCATGGAGAGCCCGGCCCGCCAAGCGGAGGAGCGTTCGGCCGGGGGCGAGGAAGAGGTTATAGGCGAGAAAAGGGAAGAGCCCGAGGAGAGAGCCGGCAACGAATGCGGTGGGGGAGAAACGGAGAGATCGTCGCTTTCGATAGAGAACGGTCGCGGCGGCGAGGATGAAGGGAACGCCGAGCCAGAGGATCGAGAAGGAGGCCGCCCAAAGGAGCCCGAGGAGAAAGCAACGGAGGGAAAGGGGGAGCGGAGAGCGGGAGGCGTCGGGACGTCCGATATCGGCGGCGACAAACCAAAGCGTCGCTCCGAGGAAAAAGGTTTCCGGGTACCCTCCGTGCGCCTGGGACTGCATTTCGAGGAAGACGGGGGGAGGTATGGCGAGGAGGCCGGTTGCCAAAAGTGCCGTAAGGCGTTCGAAGAGACGGCGGAGGATGAGGTAGAAGAGGGGAATGAGAAGCAGGGAATAGGGAAGAACGGCGGCCTTGAGCGCGCCGGGCCCGGGGCCTGCGAAGCGCATGACAGCGGCGGCGATGTAGGAGACGAGCGCGGAGGCGTAATGGGCTCCCCAACAATAGAGCGGATAGTCGTCACCGATCCCGATGGCGTAACTCATCATCCCGAAGACACCTTCGTCTCCGCTGACAGGGAACTTGGCGAGGTAGGGGACACGGACGAAAAAGAAGAGGCAGAGAAGAAGGAAGAGATCAGTACGAGCGCCGGGGGGGAGGAGACCTCCGCGGGAGAATTCTTGTCGGCGGATCAATAGCGTTTGATATGGTGAGCGAGTTTTCCGAGTAAGGATTCGGGAACGATGGGGACCGCCAGAACATCCTGCGCTCCCATCTTCACATAGGCGATGACCTCCTGCTGCGTCAAGGGACCGACAGCGATCACGGGGGTTTTAGCGTAGTCCTGGTTGGAGCGAATCTCTCCCAAAAGCGCATCGAAATTTCCGCCGACGGGTTTGTGTGAGATCAAAAAGGCCTGGAAGACGATTCCTTCTTCGAGTTTCTTGACGAAGGCGCCGTAGGTTGCGGCGAAGAGCGGTCTGTATCCGTGCCGCTCCAAAACGAACTGGACCGTTTCGGCAACCTCGCGATCTCCAAGGCAGCAGAGAAGCGCGGCACCGTGACCGACCTTGTCGTGGAGAAGCAGGCGGACCTGGCCGAGCAGATCATAGGGATCGAAGGGTTTGGCGAGGCCGGCCTCCTCGACGGTCGCGTCGAGTCCCAATTGTCTCAGAGACTGAATCTCTTCCTCCGGTCCCAAGTGAAGAATCGGGGGATTACCGACCGTTTCCCTCCACGCGCTCAATTCAGAAGGCGGCAATTCGCCGGCGATGATCAGGTGAGGTTGTGTCTGTCCGGCTTCGGCAATCTGCCCGACGGCACGAACATTGTACTCATACGATTCCAGCATCGCCTCGATAATGCTGCGCGTCGCCTCGTCCGGCTCGATGACGGTGATCCGGCGCGGTGCGGGTTCGAGCACGGCCTCATTGACTCCGGAGTAGAGATCGAGGATGCGGTCGAGGCGAGCGAGGCGGATGATCTTCTCGACGGGAGGCTGCGGCGCGGCGATCCGAAAGAGCCCGCGATTGAAGGGTTTCTTCGCGAACGCCACGAGCATCCCCAGCCCGCTCGAATCGATGAAATCGACCTGGGAAAGATCGATAACGGTGAGCCCGTTGTCGAGAAGGGGCTGGACATAAGCCCGAGCCTCGTTGATGGTATTGGCATCGATCGTTCCGCGAACTTTGAGAACCTGCGCCTCTCCAAGCCGTGTCGTCGTACATTCCATAAAATCAGTTTAACTTTTTCCCTTGTGGCGAAACAAGGGAAAAAGGTCGAGGATTCGGTTTCCGAACGGGGTAAGGGGAGAAGAAAGCGAGGGAAGGTGCTCGTGGCGGATTCCCCGCCGGTGCCGCTTCGCGCCGCCCCGCCCCGAACGACAAGGGGACGGGCGACTCGCCGGTCGCTCGAACCGGCACATCAGTGGAAATAAAACGGGGACTTTATGTTGCAAAGGACCTGTTTGGCACAACGTGCCGATATTTTACCTGTTATTTGTTATACATCAGCATGGCGACGGGCCGCCTGATGCGATAAGAGGGAATCGTATGGGTGAAATTGGACGAGAGCGGATTGAAGAGTTGCTGCGAGAGAACCGGCACCTTTTTCCTGAATACGGCGATCTTTCGCGCATCGATCCGGAACGTCATCGGAACCTCATAATGGAAAGGTTGGGCGGGGCGGGAGGAACGAAGGAAATCCGGGTTTTGGTGGAATACTATGGCCGCGACGAGTTTTTAGAGGTGATACTGAGATCGCGAAGAGTATCGGAACGCACGCGGCGCTTCTTTAAACTCGTTTTACGGCCTTCCCCGCCGGCCGCGACCGACCAGTTGGTGATTCTGTAAGCCTTTTCTCTTCGCAAAAATCTGATAGGCTCGGTCCTTCGAGGAGGGGAGAGATCGAGGAAACGATGGAGGAAAAGAGATGCCGCAGTTCAAGCACGTGAATGTTCCGGAAGGGGATCGGATCGAGGTGAAGGACGGCAGGCCGCAAGTCGGCGACCGGCCGATCATCGGGTTGATGCGCGGCGACGGGATCGGATTGGACATCACGCCGGTGATGAAGGATGTCGTCGGTGCCGCCGTCGAAAAGGCGTACGGAGGGAAGAGGGAGATTGCCTGGTGTCCGATCTACGTCGGGCTCGAGGGGCTCCAACGGTACGGTACGGAGTTTCCCGACGAGGCCTTGGAAGCGATTCGATACGTAAAGGTCGCGATCAAGGGACCATTCACGACACCGATCGGCGAGGAAACACATGTCTGTCTTCACTGCGCCCACCAGCAGAACCATCCCGCTCCCTGCGACAATTGCGGCAAGGAGGACGGCGTAACGGAGCGGTTCCGGTCGATCAACGTTCGGCTCCGCCAGGCGTTGGATCTCTTTGCTTGCGTTCGACCGGTGCGATATTTCCAGGGGGTACCGGCTCCGAACAAATACGCCGAGAAGGTCAATTTCGTGATCTTTCGCGAGAACACCGAGGATGTTTACGCGGGGTATGATTTCGAGAAGGGGTCCGAGGTGGCGACGGCCGTGATAGATCTAATCAAGGAGAAGACGGGGCGGCAGATCCGGCCGGATTCCGGGATCGGGATCAAGCCGATTTCCGTCACGGGTACGAAGCGTTTGGTGCGATCCGCGATCCGGTGGGCGATTCAGAACAACCTCCCTTCGGTGACGCTCGTGCACAAGGGCAATATCATGAAGTTTACGGAAGGCAGTTTCTGCAAATGGGGATACGAGGTGGCCGTAGAGGAATTTCGTGAGCATTTCGTTACGGAGAAGGAGTTGTGGAGCGAGCATAACGGGACGATGCCGGAAGGAAAGATTCTGATCAAGGACCGCATCGCGGACTCGATCTTTCAGCAGATTCAGACGCGTCCGGCGGAGTACAGTGTTCTTGCGGTCCCGAATCTTAACGGTGACTATCTTTCCGACGCCGCGATCGCGCTGGTGGGAGGTCTCGGTCTGGGGCCCGGAGCGAATATCGGGGAGGAGTGCGCCATCTTCGAGGCGACGCACGGTACCGCTCCGAAATACACCGGCCAGGACAAGGTCAATCCCGGCTCGCTCCTCCTCTCCTCCGTTATGATGCTCGACCATATCGGCTGGAAGGAAGCCTCGGCGCTGATCGTCAGGGGAATCGAACGGGCGATCCGCGACGGGCACGTGACGTATGATCTCGAGCGTTTGATGAAGGCCGAGGGGCGGCAAGACGTGACGAAGGTTTCGTGTTCCGGTTTCGGCAAGGCCGTGATTGAACGAATGGATTGAACCGAGGGCGGAGCGAAAGGAAAAGGAGCGCAGAGCCGTGGCGGAAAGAAGGTCCGAGTCGAGGATTCTTCTGCGCGGTGTCGAGGAGTCGATCGGCGACCTCGAGGAAAAATTGCGGTTGGGGCGTCCGTTGAGGGTCAAGGCGGGGTTCGATCCGACGGCCCCGGACCTCCATCTGGGACATCTCGTGCTCTTGAGGAAACTGCGTCACTTTCAGGATGCCGGGCATCGGGTCCAGTTTCTCATCGGGGATTTCACCGCGATGATCGGCGATCCGAGCGGCCGGAACGAGACGCGGCCTCCCTTGAGTCGCGAGCAGATCGAGGAAAATGCTCGAACCTACTGCGACCAGGTCTTTCGGATTCTCGACGAATCGAAGACGGATGTCGTCTTCAATTCGGAATGGCTCGAGAAACTGGGGGCCTCCGGTCTTCTGCGCCTCGCCGGGCAGCGTTCCGTCGCCCGTATGCTCGAACGAGACGATTTCAAGAAACGCTTCGAACAGAACCAGGAGATCACGATCGCCGAGTTTCTCTATCCGTTGTTGCAAGGGTACGATTCCGTCGCGCTCGAATCCGACGTCGAACTCGGGGGTACGGATCAGCGCTTCAACCTTCTTATGGGACGTCTTCTTCAGGAACGGTACGGCCAGGCGCCGCAGGTGATCCTGATGTTGCCGTTGATCGAGGGGTTGGATGGTGTTCGAAAGATGTCGAAATCCTACGGAAACGCGGTCGGCGTGACGGAACCTCCGGAGGAGATATTTGGAAAGCTGATGTCGATCCCCGACGAACTGACGGCGCGGTATTTGATTCTGCTGACGGATGTTGATGAGGACGAGGTTGAGCAGATGGTGAGGGAAGGGCATCCGCGGGACGTGAAGGCGCGTTTGGCGTGGGAGGTCGTAGCGCAGTTGTATGACAGCGGGAAAGCGGATGCCGCTCGAGGGTATTTCGATCGGGTCTTCCGCGAGAAGGCGGTGCCGGAGGGGATCGAGGAGCGGGTCTGGGATGGGAACTCCGATTTGGCGTCGGTGTTGGCGGAAGCCGGATGCGTCTCATCGAAGAGCGAGGCGCGGCGCTTGATCGCGCAGGGAGGGATTCGGGTGCGACGGGGCGAGTCGTGGCGGAAGGTGACCGCGATCGAGGAAGTCTTTGACGGGGAGCCGGAGGCGATCCTTCGGATCGGAAAGAGAGGGCGGTTTCTCAGAGTGAGGAGATAGCACGCGAGAGCCCACCCGTCCCCTTGAACCAAAATGTCAAAAAGTAAACCCCTGGGGCGTAAAATCTTCGTTTTTGAACCTCTTTTCAGCACCGCTGGAAGAGCGTATTCTACGCGGGCTTTGGGAATCGAAAGGGAAAGGTAGGTTTGTTCGGAGATGATTATCGTGATGGCGCCTCGGGCGACCGAGGAGGAACGGGACACCATTATCAAGACAATTCGAGAGCAGGGATTGGATGTCAACGTTTCGGTGGGAACGGAGCGGACGGTGATCGGCGTCATCGGTCCGGAGGAGAAGATTCGAAGAATTCCTCTCGAGGCGTTCGGGGGAGTCGAGAACGTAATGCGCGTGACGAAACCGTACAAGCGTGTTTCCCGGGAGTTCCATCCGGAGCCGACGGTCGTGACGATCGGGGCGGACCGCTCGGACGCAACGCCGGTGAAGCTCGGCGGCGGGGCATTTTGTGTCATCGCGGGGCCGTGTTCCGTCGAGAGCGCGGAACATATTGTCGAATGCGCGAAGTTGGTCAAGCGGTGCGGCGCGCACGCCTTGCGTGGCGGCGCGTATAAACCGCGGACGTCTCCGTACAGTTTTCAGGGTCACGGCGAGGAGGGGTTGAAGATGCTCGCGGCGGCGCGTGCCGAGACAGGGTTGCCGATCGTGACGGAGGTGATGGATCCCCGGAACGTCGAACTTGTTGCGGAGTATGCGGACGTGATGCAGATCGGAGCGCGGAACATGCAGAATTTCACGCTTCTGAAGGAGGTCGGTCAGGCGAAGCGGCCGGTCCTGCTGAAACGGGGGATGTCGGCGACGGTCGAGGATCTGCTCTTGGCGGCCGAATACATTCTTTCGGAAGGAAACACGAAGGTGATCCTTTGCGAGCGCGGAATTCGAACCTTCGAAAAAGCGTATCGAAACACGGCGGACCTCTCGGCGATTCCTACGGTCCAAGAATTGTCGCATCTTCCGATCATCTTCGACCCCTCCCATGCCCTGGGGCGCCGGCGGCACATCGCGACGCTCTCCTGCGCCGGTATCGCCGCGGGCTGTGACGGGCTTATCATCGAAGTCCATCCCGATCCGGAACACGCGGCCAGTGACGGGCCGCAATGTTTGAACGAACCGGAGTTTTCGGAGTGTATCGGGAGGATTCGTCCTTACGTGGAACTCGCCGGGAAAGTGATGCGTTGACCGCGCCGATTGCATTTCCCGATTCCCTGCGAACGATTGCGCTGGGAGGTGTCGGCCTGGTCGGAGGATCCCTGGGGCTCAGCATCAAGTCACGGGCTCCCCGGACGCGGGTCGTGGCCTTCGGGAGAACGGAGGCGACGTTGAAGCGGGCGAGGGAGATCGGAGCGATCGATGAATTCTTCCTCGAGCCGGGAGAAGCGGTTGCGGAGGCCGATCTGGTCATTCTTGCGCCGCCCGTTCGAACAATTCCCGGAATCCTCGAACGTATCGCGGGCTCCTTGAAGCCGAACGTTCTCGTGACGGATGCCGGTTCGACGAAGTCTTGGATTACGGCCGCTGCCGAGAGGGTTTTGCCTTCAGCGGTCCGTTTCGTCGGCAGTCATCCGATGGCGGGATCGGAAAAGAGCGGGATCGAATTCGCGGACGCGGGGCTCTTCGAGCAGGCGGTCGTCGTCGTGACCCCGTCGCTTCTTTCGGACGAGGCGGCGTTGATCTCGATGAAAAATTTCTGGCGTGCGCTCGGAGCCGTTCCTCTGACGCTTTCCGCCGAGACGCACGACCGGATCGTCGCCTCGATTAGTCACCTTCCCCACGTCGTCGCCGCGGCGCTCGTCAACGTCGTTGCTCGTCGCGCCCGAAAAGAAGGGCGCTATTGGGATTTGGCGGCCGGAGGATTTCGCGACACGACCCGCATCGCCGCCTCGCACCCGCGCGTCTGGACCGATATCTGTCTGACGAACCGCGAGATGATCCTCGAAATCCTCGATGAGTTCCGTGACGATCTCGAATCTTTCCGCGATGTCCTGGAGGAGACGGACGAGGAAGGGTTGAAGAGGTTCTTCAAGGAATCCTCGGAGGCCCGGAAAGCGGTTCCCCCGCGCGGCGCCGGGGTTCTGGAGGGACTGGCGGACCTCTACGTGGAGGTGCCGGATCATCCGGGAGAGATCGCCCGCGTGACGGGGATTCTGGCCGCACGCGGGATCAACATCGTGGATCTGGAGATCACACGGGTCCGGGAGCGGCCGGATGTGGCGCCGTTACGTCTCTTCTTCGAGAAGGTGGGAGAGCGGGACGAGGCGGCCGGAGCGCTCACGGAAGAGGGAATCACGGTCCGCGCTCCGCAATGAGGGATCGCCCGATGCACGCGAAGGGGAAAACGGAAGGCGGGCGCGAAGAAAGGCGTTGGTGATGGAAGAATGAAATGTTGGCGGGTTCGTCCGCTTCCCGGCGGCTCGGCTTTACGCGGAACGATGCGCGTTCCGGGGGATAAATCGATTTCCCACCGAGCCCTGATCCTGTCCGGAATGGCCGGTGAGGTGGAGCCGGAGATCGAGAATCTTCTGGAATCGGAGGACGTCAAGGCGACGCGCGAGATCATCCGAAAGGTCTTCGGCGGCGGTACGGGGGGAGAAGAGAAAGGAAGTGCCGAAACTCAGAAACCAAAGAACGCCGCCGAGGGAGGAGATCCTGTGCTCGAACTCGATTGCGGGAACTCGGGAACGACGATTCGCTTGATGATGGGGGTCCTTTCCGGGCGGAAGGGGTGTTGTTTTCGTTTGGACGGCGATGCCTCGCTCAGACGCCGTCCGATGGAACGCGTCGCCGCGCCGTTGAGGAAGATGGGGGCGTGTATCGAGACGAACGAGGGGCGGCCGCCGGTGAGGATCGAGGGGAGGGAACTGATAGGGACGCGAGTCCAACTTTCCGTGGCCTCGGCTCAGGTCAAATCGGCCTTGCTTCTGGCCGGTCTTCAAGCAACGGGAACCACGGAGATCACATCACCGGCTCCCAGCCGTGACCATACGGAACGAATGCTCAATTATTTCGGGGTTCCCGTGGAAGGAAGCGGGAACGGGAGGGCGGTTGCGGTTCGCGGGCCGGCGTCCTTGGCCCCGCGGCCGGTCTCCGTTCCAGGGGACATCTCTTCCGCGGCCTTTTTTCTCGTCGCGGCTGCGCTCATCCCCGGCTCGGAACTCTCGATCGAGAATCTCGGCCTCAACCCGACCCGGACGGGAATTCTCGATTGTTTCGATGCGGCCGGCGTTTCCTGGGAGGCGCAAGGGATCGAGACTGTCAGCGGGGAACCGCGCGGAAAAGTCTCGGTCCGCGCCGGTGAGTTCTCCGCGTTCGGTATCGCCGGGGACCTCGTCCCTCGGCTCATCGACGAGATTCCGGTCCTCGCTCTTCTCGCCGCGCATTCCGCCGGAGGCCTATCGGTTTTTCGCGATGCCGCGGAACTGCGCGTCAAGGAGTCGGATCGAATCGCGCGGATCGCGGAGGTCTTCGGCCGGATCGGCCTGGTGGTTCGGACGCGCGATGACGGACTCGAGATTCCGGGCGGGCAAAGCGTGCGCGGGGGGACGGTCTCCTCGGGTGGCGATCACCGTATCGCAATGACGGCGGCCGTCGCCGGTCTCGTTTCGAGGGAAGGCGTGATCGTCGAGGATGTGGCGTGCGTCGAAACGTCGTTTCCGGGGTTCCAAGAGACTGTCGAACGGCTGGCACCCGGTGTGATCGAAGCGATCGAGGGTTAGTTCCTCGAACGAGGGAACGGCTCGCGGCTCCAAACCTCGACGCGGCCGACGGTTTTGACCGGGCGGTATCCTTTTTCCAGAAGAAGGTCCCGAAGGACGGGAATCTTTCCGGATTTACGGAGAACGAAGTCGTAATTTCCGGCCGGAAGGTGGATGTTGAAACGGTCAACGTGAAGAATCCGTTCGGGGACATAGATGAGGTATTGCGCGGCCACGACGGCGTTGTCGGGGATATCCTTTGCCGCCTCAACGTCTTCCTTCGGGATCGTTCCCGAAGCGGCGATATCACGAAGGTTCTCCAACGCGGCCGGTCCCTGGAAGGCGAAGAGAAAGAGGAGGAGGAGCGGGATTATCTTTTTCCCCGTACGCTGCAGGACCTGAGCCGCCCCCCAGAACAGAGGAGGGAGAAGGGGCAGAAGATGGCGGACACCGTAGTCCCCTTTGGCGACAAGAAGAAGAAATCCGCCGAAAATGCCGCACCAAGCGAGGCCGAAACGCGCAATCAGTCGATTCCGGTTGCCGCAGGAAGGGATTTCTTCCGATCGTGAGGATTCCGTGAAGGTTGCGGTTGCCATTCCGAAGAAGCCGAGGAAGGGAATAACGGCGCCGAGGCCGTCGTAGTGAAAAAGAAGAAGGGGCCAAATGAGCCACGGCGAGCCGATTCCCTGGAGCGGCGAGAAGGTATATTCCGCGTGTCGCCGGATGGTTTCGATCGTCTGGAGCGGAGCGACGATCAGACGGGGTTGGGACACGAGAAGAACCGCGACGAAGACGAGAAACCAGCGGATTCTCTCGCAAATCTTCGCCGCGCGCGGAGGAAAGAGAAACAGAGCGGGGAGAATGACGAAACCCGCCAGTTTCGTCGAGGCCGCCAGAGCCAGGAGGGCGGCGGAAAGGGAAGGATGGCTGGGTGCCGAGAAGAAGGCAAGGAAGAGAAGAGCCAGCTGAAGGAGGTCCGGATGGGCTTGAACGGCGTACCGTTGAACGGGGGAGAGGAGGAGAAGGGATGTGGCGAGGAGAGTTCTGGTGGATACGGGTTGCTTGCGAAAGAAGAAGCATAAAACCGCCAACAGAAAAAGAAAAGAGAGGTAGCTCGTTACCCGCAGAGCGGCGATGTGTGACGTGAAGGTGTCCCGCATCCCGGCGGCGCGTTCGAGAAACCGGGCTGCGTAATAAAAGAGAGGGCCGTAGTTGTAGAAATGGTCCGGATCGAGCCATTCGCCCTCCGCCATTCGGTCCATGACCTTCACCATTTGGCATTCGTCGATATTGTGGGCTTCGACGATTCTTCGCGAGTGGATTCCGGGAAAAATGAGCGGCAGGATCAGCAATGGGGCAAGGAACAGAAACGCACCGAAGGCGAACTCGCTCTTCTTCAACTTTTCCCCCCCGCGGCCTTGGCCGCACCCTGGTCTCTCGGAGCCCGGGACGTCGTTCTGCCGTTTGAACGAACGTATCTTGGTCATAACGCGTGTGAGACTATCGAGGACATCGATTTGAGGGCTAGAATACGAAGAAAAGACGAAGATGGCAAAAGGAAGAAGGGAGAGGGGAAAAGGCAAAAGGAAAAAGGCAAAAGGGAGAAGGGAGAAGGGAAAAAGCAAAAGGAAAAAGGCAAAATGGAACATGAGATGTGGAGCGCGGACTCTCCAGTCTGCGGACGGCCGATCCACCTTTCCTTGTCATTCCGAGGAGGGCGGCGCCCGACGAGGAATCAGGGGCGCCCCGCCGGTCGCCCCTACTTTGTGCGGCCAGGGGCCTATTGAGAACAAGTGCCCAATTTCCTCCGGGCTCCCTTTTTGTCGTTGCAAGTGGGAGGGTGGTTTCGTTTAATCGTGGGTGAGGGGGAGGGACCGAGGAGAACCCCAAAAGAGGAGTGAGCGGATGTTGGCGACGCCGGCCGGGAAGAGGACGGGAGCGGAGATGGAGGAAGCGGAGATGAAGGGAGAAGCGTTGCCGGCGACGGCGCCGGTGGTGGCGATCGACGGCCCGGCCGGAAGCGGGAAGAGCACCGTGGCGCGGGCGGTTGCGGAGGCGCTGGGGTTTCTCTACGTTGACACCGGAGCGATGTATCGTGCGGTGACGCTGAAGGTTTTACGCGACGGGAGGGATCCCGCCGACGAGAAGGACGTCGAGGAGGCGCTCGAGGGAATCTCGATCGGTCTCGAGAGGACCAATGTTTTTCTCAACGGAGCGGACGTCTCGCACGAGATCCGTACTGGGGATGTCACGCGCAATGTTTCGGCGGTATCCTCCCATCCGAAAGTTCGGGAATTCTTGGTCAAGGAACAGAGGAGGCTGGCGGAGGGGGTGGAGGGGAGTGTGATGGAGGGCCGGGACATTGGGACGGTGGTCTTTCCGAACGCGCGCTGGAAGTTCTATCTCGATGCGGATCCTCGCGAGCGCGCGAGGCGGCGGCAGGCGGAGTTGGCGGCCGCGGGGCGCAGGAAGGAACTCGACTGGGTCCTGCGTGACATTCTCGAACGGGATCGGCGGGACAGCGAGCGGGAGGTCTCGCCGTTGAGAAAGGCTTCGGACGCGGTGGAGATCGACACGAGCGATTTGGCCGTGGAGGAGGTCGTGGAGCGGATCGTACGGTACGTGAGGGGAGAGGCGTGACCGGGGGAGTTATGTCCCGGCGGGAGGATGGAAACGGGTGTGAGGAACGTCGAAATTCGGCCTCCCGTTCTCTTCGAGACGAGCCTTTCGGTCTTCCGGGCTTTACGGGGCTGAACGGTCGATTTTGATGTGAAGCGTTATACGAAACAGGCCGAACCGCTCTACCTTTTCTGCCGATTCTGGGTCCGTTTGACGTTGCGTTTCCTGTTGCGATTGAATCGTTCGGCGATCCGCGGTGCGGAGAATGTTCCGGAGACAGGGGGAGTCATCGTGGCGAGCAATCACGCTTCGGTGCTCGACCCTCCGGTGATCGCGTCGGCGGTCGAGCGTCCGCTGACGTATCTGGCGAAGGAGGAACTCTTCAAGAACAGGTTGATCGGGTGGTTCATTGGGAGTCTCGGTGCGTTTCCCGTGAAGCGGGGGAGGAATGACCGGCAGGCGATGCGCGCCGCGATCGACCTTCTGAAGGAGGGCCGCGGCGTGGTATTCTTTCCGGAGGGAACGCGGAGTCGAACGGGGGAGATCGGAAGGATGAAGCCGGGATTCGTTCTCGTGGCGGCGGAGGCGGAGGTTCCCGTGGTTCCGGCGTACATTGATGGGACGTTCGAGGCCTGGCCGAGGGGGGGGAAGTTTCATCCGGCGAAGGTACGGGTGGCCTTTGGGGAGCCGATGGAGACGAAGGGGATGGAGCGCAGCGGTCGCGCGTACCGGGAGTTCGCGGCGCGGTTCGAGGCCGAAGTGAGAAGATTGCGGGAAGAAATGCTCGAGGCGGGAGGAGATGCTCGATGCGATCGAGCGGATGGCGCCGCCTCGGCCGTGACACGGAAAGGAAGGCCGAAATGAAG
>RFFU01000040.1 GCA_003697085.1 Candidatus Hydrogenedentota bacterium | reverse complement strand
CGAAAAATGAGCGTTCATGCCACAACGAGCGCGAAACTTCCTTGGACGGGAAATCCACACACAACCTCGGACGCCGAAAGAAGAACCGAGGGCGAAAGGTGCGCTCCCCCGAACCGGTTCTTGGAGGAAAGAAGCCTGCGGCCCCGGCGGTTTTTCCCTTTTTTCTCTTGACATCTCCATAGAGTGAGCATATACTCACATTACGATGCGGATCGATGCTCGGAAAGCCCGTACCCTTCTGCCGCGGATTCTGGCGGCCGCCACGCGCCTCTTCGTCGAGAAGGGGGTGGAGGGGACCACGACGCGCGCGATCGCCGAAGCGGCCGGCGTCGCCGAGGGCACGCTCTACCGCCACTTCCGCTCGAAAGACGAACTCGCCTTCACACTCTACCGCGAGAATCTCGACGAACTGACCGACCGCCTCTTCGCCGCGCTTCAACCCGACCGGCCGCTCCGTGCCAATCTGGAAGCGCTCATCCGCGTGATTTTCACTTCCTACGAGGAAGAACCGATGCTCTCCCGCTTCGTGCTCTTCTCCCAATTCCAGCAACTGCGGCGCCTTCCACGCGATTACCGCTTTCCCAGCGATGCCTTCCGAACCGCGCTGGCCCCCACCGCGGCCAAGCGCGGTTGGAGCGAAGAAGGCCTGGCCTTGACCACGGCCCTCGTCTTCGGCGGCGTAATGCGCTGTATCGTCTTCCGTATCTACAACGAATTGCCTGATCTGCGAACGCTCGTAGTCGAGACCGCGCGGCGGTTGGAACGGTTGGCCCGGTGACGGACGAACCGGCGCGGACGATGCAAGTGAGCACATACTCACTTTCAGTGGCTCCGGCCGAGCCGGAAAGCGCCCTTCGGTGAACGGCGGATATTTCATCGCGGCCGTGCCGCTTCTCTTGGCCGCCGCCGGCCCGTTCCTCGGACACGGTTGGCTCGGTTTCGGCCTCTACAAGATCGCGCTTCTGCTCCTTCCGTTTCTCTACGGGAAGAAACTCCGTCCGCCCCGCCCGCCGAAACGGCCGGAAACACTTCCGGCAATCCTCAGTGGACTTGTGTTGGGGGGCGTCGCATTCGGCCTCGTCTGGCTCTTTCTTCCTCTCTTCATCGCGCCCGGTGAACTCCGGCACGCTTTCGATGTCCGCTACGGATATTCCCCCGCCACGGCCGCCGCCGCCGCCCTTCTCATCGCCACGGCCAACGCGCTTCTGGAAGAGTGGTTCTACCGGGGATTCCTCGACGAACAGATCGGTCCTCCGGCCTCCGCGTTCTGCTTCGCGCTCCAGCACGTCATCGTCCTGGCGGGGCTCGGTTCCGTTTCCGCCGCGCTTTGCACCGGAGCGGCCGTCTATCCCGCCGGGCTCGTCTGGTCATTCCTCTCCCGCGGCGGACGAATCCAGGAACCTTTCTTGAGCCATGTCGCCGCGGACCTCGTCCTGCTGGGCGGCGGCCTCTTCTTCCTGGGGTACTTCTGAAATGGTCAAGCCCGTTCCCTCCCCCGACCGCACCACTACGACACCGTCCGAGGCTTCCCCCCTCAGGCGGAAGGGATTCGTCGCCTACTACGTCGCCGTCTTCCTCAACGCCTTTAACGACAACGCCTTCAAGCTGATCGTCAGCCTCGTTCTCCTCCGTTCCATTCCTTCGAGCACCAGCGAGGGCGGAGTGATCCTGTCGGTTATCGGAGCGCTCTTCATCATCCCGTTCCTTCTCTTCTCCTCCTGGGCCGGAGCGCTTGCCGACAAGTACTCGAAACGAACCGTCTTCATCGTGATGCAGTTGTACGGGGTCTTCGGAATGCTTCTGGCGGCGGTCGCGTTCCACTTCGGCGCCTTCCATCTCGTGTTGGCCGCGTTGTTCTGGGCGGGAGCGCAATCCGCCTTCTATTCGCCGGCCAAGTACGGCATCCTCCCGGAGACCCTCCCCGTCGAGCATCTTTCCCGGGCCAACGGCGTCCTGGAAGCCGCCACGTTCGGGGCGATCGTCCTGGGCACCGCGTTCGGCGGAGCGGCGCTCCATTACCTCCACGGCGACCCGACGTCCGCCTCGCTCGCTTGCGCCGTCCTCGCCGCGCTCGCCTGGCTCGTCTCCCTCGCCGTCCCGCCGGCGCCGGCCGTCGCGCCGGAAAAGAAGATCGAGTGGCGGAACCCGTTCGGCGACATCTTCCGCCGCCTTTCCGAATCCCTCCCGAAAAGGTCCCTTGGAGCACCGATGATCGGACTGGCCTTCTTCTGGTTCCTCGGGCAGATGGTCTATTTCGCAACCCTCCTCTTCGCGCGCTCCGACCTCTTCAACACCGCGACGGGAGCCGATTTCGAAACGCAGACGAGCATCCTTATGACGACGCTCTCCATCGGTATCGGCGTCGGCTCGCTCGTCGCCGGCCGGTGGTCGCGGAATATGGTCGAGATCGGGCTGGTGCCGCTGGGCGAACTCGGAACCGCCGTCGGGCTCGTCCTGATCGCCACGGCGGCGCACGGCCTTTCCAGCGGAGTGGTGACCTACCTCTTTCTCGGTTTCGCCTCGGGTCTCTTCATCGTACCGCTCCAGGCCGCTGTCCAGGAACGAGCACCCCGCGCGGATCGAGGCGGTGTTCTGGCAGCCTCCAACTTCCTCGTCTTCTCCGCCGTCCTCGCCGCATCCGCGATATTCGCCGCCGTCGAGAAAGCAGGCATCTCTCCCCGAACTCTCTTCCTTCTCCTCGGATTCGCCACGCTGGTCATCGGCATCCTCCTCTGCCTCTGGCTGGCCGAGTTCGTCGTTCGTTTCTCCGGGTGGCTCCTCACAACGACCATCTACCGCTTGCGCATTCTCGGACGGGAACATATTCCCGCAACGGGCGGAGCCGTCCTCGTCTCGAACCACGTCTCCTTCATCGACGCCCTCCTTATCGGAAGCGCCATCGAACGCCCGATCCGCTTCCTGATGCTCGAAGACTACTACAACCACCGCCTCTTCCACCCGTTCTGCCGCCTGATGCGCGCCATTCCCATCGCCCCGGGAAGGCGCGAGAGCGTACGAGCCGCTCTACGGGAGGCGGCGAACGCCGCAATGGAAGGAGAACTCGTCTGCATCTTCGCCGAAGGACAGATCACGCGGACCGGACTGCCGACGACGTTTCGGAGGGGATTCGAAACAGTGGCGGACACCGCGAGCGTTCCCGTAATCCCGGTCCACCTCGACGGCGTCTGGGGCTCCATCTTCTCCTTCTCCGAGGGACGTCTCCTCTGGAAGATTCCGCGGAGGATCCCCTATCCGGTCACCGTCTCGCTCGGACAACCCCTTCCAAGCCGAACGAAGGCCGATACCGTCCGCCAAAGTGTTCTCGAATTGGGCGCCGAGGCGATGCGGCTCCGCGCCGCCCGTCACCGGAATCTCACCCGCGCCCTCCTGCGCGCCGCACGCCTTTCCTGGTTCCGGACCGCCGTCCAGGATACGCTCGGCTCGTCCCTCCCCTTCGGTCGGCTCGTCGCCGTCTCTCACGTCTTCGCGCAAACCTACCTTTGCGGCCGCCAGAACGGTTCGGAATCGACGAAAACGGAACCGAAAGAAAACCGTCGAGCCGAGGATCCCGAAGATCCCGAATCCATCGGGATTCTCCTCCCCGCGGGCACCGCCGCCGCGATGGTGAACATCGCTTGCACGCTTTGCGGCAAGATTTCCGTCAACCTCAACTTCACGGCTTCCGCGGAAGCGTTGGGTTTCGCCGTCCGGAGTGCGCGCATCTCCCGAATCTTCACTTCCCGAAAGTTTCTCCAGAAGATCGCGGCGCCGCTTCCCCCCGCGCGCGTTCTTTATCTCGAGGACCTGACCTCTTCCCTGCCACGCCTCAAGATCGTCCTTTGGTATCTTCTCTTCTCCTTCCTTCCCCTTCCCGTCATCGAACGTCTCCTGCCCGGAAGCCGGCGGCAACCGGACGATGCCGCCACGGTCATCTTCTCCTCCGGCTCGACTGGAACCCCCAAGGGCGTCGTCCTCACCCACGCCAACATCCTCGCCAACGTCTTGGGTCTTTCCGACGTCTTCGATACGCGGAAATCCGACTGCATCCTCGGCATCCTTCCCTTCTTCCATTCCTTCGGCTACACCGGCACCCTCTGGTTTCCTCTTCTAGGTTCGTTCTCCGCGATTTACCACGCCAATCCGCTCGACACGCACACTATCGGGAAGGCCTGCCGGGACGCCAACGCCACGATTCTCCTCACCACCCCCACCTTCGCGCGAGCCTACCTGCGCCGGATTCCCCCCGAGAACTTCCAGAGCCTGCGGTTGGCTTTCGCGGGAGCCGAGACCTTGCCCCCGGAAGTGGCGAAGGCGTGGGAGGAAAGATTCTCTTGTCCGCTTCTCGAGGGCTACGGCGCGACAGAGTGCGCTCCGGTCATCGCCATCAACGTGCCCGCCAAGAGAAAGCCCGGAAGCATCGGCCATCCCTTGCCCGGGGTCGCCGTCCGAATCCGGAACCCGGAGACGCAAGAAGAATGCTCGACCGGCGAAGAGGGGATCCTCTGGGTGAAAGGCGCAAACGTGATGAAGGGATACCTGCGGGATCCCGACCGAACGGCCGAGGTGCTCCGGGACGGTTGGTACCGGACCGGTGACGTCGCCGTCCTGGAAAAAGACGGATTTCTCCGCATCGTCGGGCGGCTCGAACGCTTCTCCAAGATCGGCGGCGAGATGGTGCCGCACGGACGAGTCGAGGAAGCCGTACTCGATCACATCGCCCGCGCACGGAAGGCGGATGACGAACCGAGCAGAAGCGGTCCGCCGGCGGTCGTGACCGGACGCCGCGACGCCTCCGGACGGGAGGAACTGGTCGTTCTCCATACACTGGAACTGGATCCCCGGGAGGTCGTGAATGCTCTGCGGGAGGAGTACAAGTTGCCGAACCTCTGGATCCCGAAACCGACCGCCTTCCGCCGTGTCGATGAAATCCCGCTTCTGGGCACGGGCAAGATCGACCTGGCGGCGGTCAAGCGACTCGCGGAAGAAAAATAGGCGACCGATTCCCGCAACAGGAATCGCTACCCGCCGACGCCGGGGAATTCTTCCACGATCTCCCGAGTTTCCACTGTGGAAAACTTTGATTTTCTAAAGTCTCGTTGTGAGGCGCTAATGAGTGATTAGCGAGATTCTGTGTTTTTCGAGACAGCACTAACCCATTAAGGGCAAGGGCAAGGGCAAGGGCAAGGGCAAGGACATGGGCAAGGGCCGTGCTATCTGCATAGTGCAACGAGCATTCGAATAATTTCCAACAACAATTCTCGATTCACTGAGTAGACTTTGGGAGTAATACAGCCGATTCGATGAGAAAGATCGAGAATCCCGGCACACTCGGCTCCAGAACGTTTTGCCATCCGGAAAAATCGCTTCTTTTCCGGCCTTGAATATTCGCCAGCACCTTCCGCAATGTTCAACAATATGGACGATGAAGCCCTTTCCAGCTGATCGGCAAGATCTCGCCGTCTTCTCCTGAGTTTCTTGGCTATACGATCCGCATTTCCGGCAAACAGTGCCGCCTTTTGATATACCTGAAGGCGTTCATGGTCGAATTCATCCGAGGATTTCACCATATCGGGATGATACCAACGTTCTATAAGCCGACAAACCGTTCTTTTCCTTGCCCTTGCCCCTGCCCCTGCCCTTGATTGATCATGCCCTTGCCCCTGCCCCTGCCCTTGCCCTCTCCTCGTATCCTTTTCCTCCGGCTATCCGAACGCACTAAATGTGGAAACTCGGAAAAAAAGGCGACCGATTCCCGCAACAGGAATCGCTACCCGCCGACGCCGGGGAATTCTTCCACGATCTCACGGCGGTGGCGTTTCAACCACGCTATATCCTCCTTGTCCCGGTCGCTGTTGCGACGGCGCTTGAGCACGATCAGATCATCGATATGGGGCACGAAGAATGCGCCGCCGGTTTCCAATTTGATCGGCACGCGACGCCGCCAGGCCGTCTCAAAGGCGAAGCCGCGCATACGCGGAATGGTCAGAATGTCCACGACCCGAGGCCAAACACCGGCGGCTGAAGGTATCTCGGGATCGTCGGTATAACGAACCTGCCTCCTCTTCCACACCATCCCTCTTTCTTCCTCGAGTACCTTGACCAATCCGAAACTCTCGGCGAGTTCTCCAAGAATCCTCTCCGCCTTTTTGGAAACAACCAGTACATCCAGATCGTTCGTCGCCGTGGGAGCGCCGTAAACCGCCATCGCCTGCCGCCCGATCAAAAGAGCCTCCACCTCTTTTTCAGCCATCGCGCGCAGAAACTCGAAAGAAAAGAGCCCCTCGCCTGTCATCGCCGCCGGTTCCGCCGGCCGATCCGGTTCAAAGCCGCCACCAGTCGTCCAGAAAGCGCGGCGGATCGGAGCCGCTCCTCGATCGGAAACCCCGTCATTCGATCAGGCATACCGGATAACCCCTTCACCGCTTCACCGCCAGCGGGCAAAAGAAAAGCAGGTGCCGTTTCCAGGGCTTCGGCGTAATCGAAGAGGCGATCGAGTCGCCAGCAATGCGGTTCGGTCAGGCTCCGCCGCACATCCGAATAGGATCGCCCCGTTCGGGCCGCGAGGTCGGCAACGGACATTCCCCGTTCTTCGAGAAGAGAACGAACCTTCTTTTGAACAGACCGCATCATAATACATAAATGTATCATAAGAATTTGGATTTTGCCACAAGGAATCTCGCCTCTTCCGGATAACGCACGGGGCTGCTCTGCTCTGCTCTGGGACGTAAAAAGTGTCACCGTGTCAACCCCCTGCCCTCAAGCCCAGCCCCGAACCCCCGGCCGGCGACGAAGCCTCCGAAGCCGATAGATTCCGACGGCGATAGATAATAGAGCAGAGTTGATACCTCTGAACGGTATGATGTAATGTCATACTCGATTTTTCCTAGACGCGAGGGAGGTTATGGCGCGGGCCAAAATAGCAATTTCACTCGATGAGCAGACGCTCCGACAGATATCGATCAGCTAGTGGCGGAGGCCCTGTTTCCGAGCCGCAGCCAGGCCATTCAAGAGGCCGTCCAGGAAAAACTAGCGCGGTTGAACCGGAGGCGGTTGGCGGTTGAAGGCGCAAATCTCGATCCAGATTTCGAAAAGGCGTTGGCTGAAGAAGGGCTCGCTGAAGACGCGCCGACATGGCCCGCATATTGAGGGACGACATTCGAGGGGCGGATTTGAATCCGGAGCGCGGACGCGAACAGGACGGGAGCGCCCCGTGTTGATCATAAGCCATGATGTCTTCAACGATCGTTCAGGCACCGTGATCACCATGGCGCTGACCAGCCAACCGCAAAGGGCCGGATTTCCTTTGACACTCAAACTTTCCACGGCCGGTCTCCCACGAACGTCGTGGGTGAAAATCAGTCAGATTCGTACGCTTTCCGTTGAGAGAATTGGGAAGCGTCTCACGCGAGTCACGCCAGAAGATTTAGCGCGCGTTATCGAGGGGCTTAACGACATCATCAGCCTTTAATATGGTCATGTTGCAAAACCTGCGCTGTCTTCCCGCAGGCACGGTGCCCGAGGTCCCGCGGCTGCGCCCTTCGCGGGTTTTCCTGCAAGCAAGATGCCTGCGCTCCCAGGGGATTGCGCCCTTCGCGAGTTTTCCTGCAAGCAATTTTCCTGCAAGCAAGATGCCTGCGTTCCCGGCTTGAGAAACTTGCGCTTGGTTCGTTCATCTCCGCGTTCCCTTTTCCCTTACATTTCTTCTATCCTTTTTCTCTTTTTCCGCTAACATCGCGGCTTCAGGAGGTGAACAAGTTATGGATCCGCGAGTGAAAGCCCACGCAGAAATCATCGTCAAATATTCGACCCGGTTGCGCCCCGGCGAAACGGTAGGAATTTACGGGACGACCCTTGCGGAGCCTCTTGTGGAAGCCGTTTACCGCGAGGCGCTTCGCGCCGGGGCGTATCCCTTCGTACGCCTTTCCATCCCCTCATTGGCCCCCTTCTTTTATCGAAACGCCAACGAAAAACAACTCACCCATTTGAGCAAGCTCGACTGGGCGGAAGCACGGGAGCAGCAAGCCCGCGTCGTGATTCTCTCCGACGCGAATACGCGGGCTCTCTCCGGTGTCGATCCGAAGCGGCTCGCCAAGGCGGCCCGGGCCCGAAAGCCCATCAAGGACTACGTCATCAACAAGACGCGATGGTGTCTGACGTTGCATCCGACTGAGGCTTTGGCGCAGGAAGCGGAGATGCCTTTGGAAGACTATCAGGATTTCGTTTACGCCGGCCTCTTTTGCGACAAGAAGAATCCGATTGCCGAGTGGAAAAAGATCGAACGGATGCAAGCCGATCTGATACGGAAATTGAAGGGAGCGACGAGTGTGCGAATCGTGGGCGAGGAGACGGATCTCTCCTTTTCGATCCGAAACCGCATCTTCGTGAATTCGATCGCCACGAACAATCTTCCCAGCGGCGAGATCTTCACGGCACCGGTGGAAACCTCGACGGAAGGAACGATTTACTTCGATCTTCCCACGGCGCGAGACGGCGTGCGCGTGGAGAATATCCGACTGACATTCCGCAAGGGGCGCGTCGTGGAGGCGACGGCGGAGCGGGGAGAGGAATACCTTCGAAAGATGCTCGCGACGGATCCTGGGGCCTCACGTCTGGGAGAATTGGGAATCGGAACGAATTTCGGAATCCAGCGCGCGACCTGCGAGATTCTCTTCGACGAAAAGATCGGAGGCACGGTTCATCTCGCGCTCGGTTCCGCCTATCGCGAGTGCCGGGGAAAGAACGACTCCGCGCTGCACTGGGATATGATCAAGGACCTTCGTCCCTCCGCCGGCCGAAAGGTCGGATTCCTCGAATTCCGCTGGCCGAACGGGAAGGCGAAGATACTCCGTCCGAAAGGAAAGCGGTTCGTGTTCGAAAATCCCTGATGACTTTACTCCTCGTGGAATCGCCTTTTCCGGGTCCAACCAAGGAACGAAGCAGGAGAAGCAGGAAAGGCGGCAGAAGCGATGGGTCTTGATTTTCGCATAATTTCTTATTAAATCGCGTGTTATGAAAAGGTTTCTTCCGCTGCTGTCATTGCTTCTCTTCTCGTTCGTAGCCGCCCGGATACTGGCTCCAGCCTTGGCCGTTGCGGCAACCTCGCCGCCGTACGTTCCCGGACAAGTGATCGTCAAGTATCGTCCCGGGGCGGGAAAGAAGGCTCAAACCGCCGCCGCGAAAGGCTTTTCGATCCTGACCCGGAAAGGAAAGTTGGCCGTCCTCTCTCCGCGAACAGGACAGTCCGTGCCCGCAGCCGTTGCGGAGCTTTCTGCGGATCCCGACGTCGAATTTGCCCAGCCGAATTATCTCTACCACGCGGCCTCGGTCGTCCCGAACGATCCCGAACTCGGGGATCAATTCACTCTCCGGCTGATCGATGCCTTCGATGCGTGGGAGATCACAAGAGGTTCCACCTCGGAAACGATCGCGATCGTCGATTCCGGCGCCGACACCGACCACATTGATCTCGCGGGACGTCTCGTTTACGGCGAGAAGGTCGATATCATCGACAACGACAACGACCCGAACGATACGAAGAGTGAAGGCGGTGGAAGCGGCCACGGCACGGAAGTCGCCGGCGTGGCGGGAGCCATCACGAACAACGGGGTGTTGCTGGCGGGAACGGATTGGAACGCGCCGCTGTTGCCCGTGCGTGTCTTGAGCGGGGAGGACGCAATCGGCACGAGTCTCGATATCGAGACGGGTATCCGAAAGGCCGTGGCGTTGGGAGCCCGGGTGATCAATCTCTCCTTGGGTTTCGAGGGAACCGGCGGACTCGTTGATAACGTTGTGGAACAAGCCATCGTCGATGCCGTCGACGCCGGAGTGATCGTCGTTGCGGCCGCGGGAAATGACCAAACCTTTGGGAATAACCCCACACCGATCGATTATCCCGCTAGTTCAACAAACACCATCGCGGTCGGCACCTCGACTTCCTCGGACGCTCTCGCTTCGTTCTCCAAATACGGTCAGCCTACGTCGAGTCTCAACGGGGTGGATGTAGTCGCTCCAGGGCAAAACGTGAAAGTTCTCAAACTGGAGAATAAAACCGGTTATCAAAGTGGAACCTCCTTTTCCGCGCCGGTCGTTTCGGCCGCCGCAACCCTTCTCCGCTCGCTCCGCCCCAACCTCAGCCCCGATCAATTTCTCCATTTCCTTCGATCGACGGCGGACGACATCGGAGAAGCGGGATTCGATGAGAAGACGGGAGCGGGCCGGGTCAACCTGCGCCGGCTCCTCTCCGTCGGCGGAGCAGGCACGGCCTATCCCGACTCCTTCTCGCCCGTCTTCGGAAAAGATACCGGCACGGCTGATCTTTCCTCCGGCGGACGTCAATCCGAAAAGGGACTTTTTCTGACCGGAACGGATTCCAATGTCGGCTTCGCCGGAGATCTGACGAAGAACAAGGGAACGATTCAGTTTTATTTCAAGCCTTTCGCCGGAACTCAGCCCTCGGACACGGCTTTTCTGCTGACGCAACGCGGCAACCTCGGGCATTCCTCCGGCAACCTCGACCTGATCCTTCGCTCCGACAGCAAGGTCGAATACCGCCTGACGGATTCCGGTACCCTTGTCTCCACCACCACTCTCAACGACAGCCAATGGTACCATATCGCCGTCACTTACGGCGACAGCGGGATGATCCTCTATATCAACGGGGAATCGGAAGCGTCCAACGGCATCACCGGAGGTCCGCCGGCCTCCGAAACTCTATACGTAGGTGCTCCGGTCTCCTTGGGGGGAGCCGAAAGCGCACGCGGGGTCTACTCCAAACTGGCTTTCGCGGGGACACAGGTCGTTCACTTTCCTTCGGCGCTCTTCCTGAAGGTGGAATCCCAGGCAAGCGCCAGCGTCGTCGTTTCCAGCATCGACGTCGGCTGGAAGGCTTATCAGAGCGAAACGAATGCCATCACGATCGACATTTACGCGGACACGGACCGTACCGGTCGAAATGGAGTTCTCCTCGCCCAGAATCTCGAGAACGACGAGCACGAAACGCTCGACCTCTCCCCGCTCACCGTCGGCCAGACGTATTACATTTTCGCAGTAGCGACCGACGCCACGACCACCGCCTTCGCAACGGGACCGGAACAGGCGTTCGCCTATTCCGCGGCGCCCTTCACCGTTTCGGCACCCTCGATCGTCAACGTGGGCGGAAGCGCCGGAAGTCCCAGCGGGGGGTGTCTCTTCAACCGTCTCCCACCCAATTCTCTCTTTTCCCGCCTTCTTTCAAGGCTTCGCCGTCTTCGCGATCGATTCCTTTCGAACCATTCCGGCCGCTTCGTTATCTCCGCCTATTACGCCGCGGCGCGCGGTATCGGCTGAGACCTCCCGAGGGTTTCTTGCGCACTCCGCTGGCTCTCTCCTCCTTTTCGTTCCTCTCGTTTCTGGCCACGACGCGGGATGAAAACATAGCACTCGCCCTCCTCCCGAGCGGCTTCCTCACCGTCTCACCGATCCTGTTGGCACTCTTCTCCGCCTTCTTCTGGACGAGTTTCGCGAATTCCTTCGCCGGCCGGGAAGGTCCCGCCCGCCCCTACCGGCTCCTCGTCGTGTACGCCACCGCCTTCACTCTCCTTCACGCCTTCCTCCTTCGTTTTACCTCTTATCGCATCTCGCTTCCTGTTATTCTCGCGTTCGCACTCGTCGCCGGTTCAGGGCTCGCCGCCGTAATGACTGGCTCCGTGCTTCCTGCTCTTCTCCCTCCACCCGTTCCACGAAAAAAGGCCGGCGCGGGACTTCTTATCCTCGTACCCGCGCTCCTTATGCCTCTTCTGACTCAAAACCACCGCCCGCTCGTCGGAACCTTTCTCTTTCTCAGCGCGGCCGCCGGTTTCTGGTCTTTTCTCTTCCTCCTCAACCTCGGAACCTGGGCGAGTAGGATTCCCTTTCTTCCGCTGGCCCTTTTTCTTTCGGCGCTCTTCGTTCCCCTGGAACATCTTCTCCTTGCCTTCGCCGCAAGACTGGCGTCTTCATGACCCCTTCCGGCATTCTCCTCGACTTCAACGGCGTCCTCGTCGACGACGAGCCGTTACATTGCCGCGCCCTTCAAGGCGTCTTGCGCCGCCACGGACTAGAATTGACCGAGGAGGAATACTGGGACCGCTACCTCGCTTATGATGATCGCGAATCCTTCCGAATCGCGTTCGCGAATCACGGACTTCGACCTGGTGAAGGAGCCGTTCCGCCGCTCGAACGCCTCCTCCACGAGAAACTCGTCCTCTATCTCGAATTGCTCGGTGATGCTCCTCCTTACTTCCCCGGAGCCGTCGAGGTCGTTCGAACGCTCTCCAAAAATTTTCGGCTCGCGCTCGTCTCGGGAGCACGGCGGATCGAGATCGAAAAGATCCTTCAGTACGAAAACCTCACCGGGATTTTCCAAACAATCGTCGCCTCCGATGACGTGAAACATTCCAAGCCCGATCCCGAATCCTATCTCCTTGCTCTGGAACGTCTTTCCGCGTCACCGTCCGAATTTATCGCGGTTGAAGATTCCCTTGGCGGTATCCGTGCGGCAAAGGCGGCCGGCCTGGATGTCGTTGCCGTCACCCATACCTATCCCCGTTCCCGCCTCGAAAGTGAAACCCCCTTCGTTCTGGATAATATCCGGGAATTGCCCGACTTCTTCTCCCGGCGTTTTTCCGCCCCCAATGAGGCAAGCCGCTCGAAAAAAAAGCCCCTCGGCTGAAACCCCCGGAAAAGACCGAGAGGAAACGAAAGCATGGAAAGGCAAAGGGCAAAGGGACAACGGCAAAAGGGAAAAGGCAAAACGAGAAAGGAAAAAAAGGAAAAAGGGAGAGGGGAAAAGCGTGTTAGGAGTTTCGTGGAAACCGTACGCTCTCTTCGAATCTGAAGGCCCCCCGGCCGAACGGTTTCGCTCTCTCTTCCTTCCTCTCTTGGCTCTCCTCTTTCTCCTCTACCTCGTTCTCTCGACGCCGGCGACGCCCGATCTCTTTATTCATCTCCTCTCCGGGAACCTCATCTTGAAAGCCGGAAGGATTCCCAAGGCCGACGTTTTCTCCTTCACCGCCGTCGGACGACCGTGGCACAACCACGAGTGGCTTTACGCCGTCACGCTCTCGGCGGTCGCGGACCTTCTCGGGGCGTTCGGACTTCACCTCGTCCGACTTCTCCTCGTCTTTTCCACCTTTCTTCTTCTCTTCCTTCAGGTCCGCTCTCGGCTTCCTCCCGCCACGAGACCGCTCGCGTATTTCCTTCTTCTGCCCGTCGCGCTGCTTTGCCAACCCGGCTTCTCCTTCCGACCGCATCTCATCACCTATTTCTCGATCGCCTTGCTTCCGCTTCTTCTGCCCCCCGATACGGACCGTTTCCATTTTCATTCTTTCCTTTTTGTTCCTCTGATCACACTCTGGGCGAATTGCCACGGCGGATTTATCATCGGGCTCGGGTATCTCTCCGTTTGGTTGCTCGGCGGGTTTTTCGAAAAACACTTCCCGGCAAACCACACCTATCGCGGCCCCCTTCGTCCCCTCCTTTTCCTCCTTCTCCTCTCCTTTCCCGCAACACTGATCAATCCCTACGGTTTTTCGCTTTGGCAATGGCTCGTCCGCGGATTGACGAATCCCCTGACAGGAACGCACCTCTCGGAGTGGCGCGCTTGGAACCCGAAACTGCGTTCGCCGACGACGTGGGCCTTCTTCGTTCTTGGCGCCGCGACCCTCGCGGCGATCTGCCGCGAAATCCTTCGGCACCGATGCCGCAGTGCGTTTCTCTTGAGCGCGGGGTTGGCGGGAGCACTGCTCGCCGTCCGTAATCTCCCGCTCTTCGCTCTTCTTGTACCCGTTCCGTTGGCCGCGGCCTTCCGGTCCGAGGTAAAGGTTAAAGAACGCCATGAGCGAAATTCGTCCCGTTCCGCTTCGATCAGGATCGTCTCGAACCTCGCGCTGGCCGTCGCTCTCTTCGCCGTCCTCCTTCGCCTCCCCTCTCCCGCGACACTCTTTCTCGTTCGCATCCCCGATCGGATGCCGCGCCGGGAAATGCTTTTTCTCCGTACGATTGCAACTCCCTATCGAAATCTCGGAACACCACTCAACTGGGGAACCTACCTTTCCTGGCATCTCTGGCCTCGGTACCGCGTCTCACTCGATCTTCGCTACGACACCGTCTATCCGCTCGAAACCATCCGTGAGTGGCAATTTCAAATCTTCCGCGGCACGGCGGACGCCCTTCCCCTGCTCGACCGGTACGGCGCGGAAATCGTCCTTGCTCCCCGCCACGGTCCTCTTGAACACTTATTGGCGAGCGATCCCCACTGGACCGCCAGATTCTCCGGTCCGAATGCAACCGTCTTCTTCCGCAAGCCCCTTCTTTCCCTGAGCGCAGGGCGATGAAGTCGCTCTGTTTCCTTCTCACCTCGGCCGAATGGAACGGTACGGAACATATGGCCCTGCGTCTGCTCGAGGCTCTTCCTATAGACCCCGAAAAGAAATCAATCCTGGTCATCAAAGGAGAGGGGCCGTTGTTAGAGCAGGCACGGAAGGCGGACATCGAGGCCCGGGCTCTGAATTTCCGGTTCTTCCTCGATCCCTTCGGAGCACACCGGCTCGAACGAGAACTCAGAAGACTGCGCCCGACCGTTCTCCAGACCTTTTTGTTTCGCGCCAATGCTTGGGCAGGCCTTCTTCACCCACTTTTCCCATCCACCAGCCTTTTCCTCTCCGAACGATGCCTCGACCTGAACAGGCGGTACGCACAGGTTCTCCTGACCCGTCATGCCGCGCGACGTGCCGTTGCCGTCACCGCAGTGTCGCAAGCCGTCCAGACCATATTGATTCACCGCGAACGAATCCCCGAGGAAAAGATTCACGTCATCCCCAACGGACTTCCGAACTCCTTCTTTGAAAATCCTCCTCCAGCACGATCACGAGACGACCTTCTTCCCGGGACCTCGCCGTTGATCGGCACGATCTGCGGGTTTCGAAGAGAAAAGTCGCTGCCCGTTCTCGTTCAGGCCTTTCGGAGATTTCTGGATGTCTGTCCCACGGCGGGACTCGTTTTGGGAGGCGATGGGCCGGAGATGCCGGCAATCCGTTCGCTGGTTCAGGATCTCCGCCTCGAAGACCACATCCGCTTTCTCGGATTCGTCGAGGACGTCCGAAGCGTCCTTCCGTCGCTCGATCTCTTCGTTCTCCCATCTCGCGAGGAAGGATTTCCCGGCGTTCTTCTCGAAGCTCTCGGTATGGGTTTGCCCTGCGTTGCGTCGAGAATCGGGGGGAATCTCGAGATTTTAACCGAGGAATACGGAGAATTTTTCGAGCCGGAGGATGTCGCCGACCTGACTCGCGCGATCTCGGCACTGTGGGAAAATGAAACAAAACGGAAACGCGCGCGAGAAAACGGAACGGACTACATTCGAAAAAACTTCCCCGCGAGCCGAATGGTCGAAGCGTACTGGAATCTATACCGGCCTTACTTGGAGAGATAGAGAACGGCGGCGCAGGTTTTCAGGCCTCGCAAGGCGAGTGCGGCCTCCGTGGACAAGAGTGTCCGCGCTCCACCGGAAGATCGCATCGGAAAGCGTTCCACTTTCCCGAGGCTCATACCTCGTCCGGGGCGCTCTCCTCAATCTCTCCGTGGGGAAGAAATATCCGAAAGGTCGTCCCCTCGTTCTCCCGCGCCGCCACGTCGATCTCTCCTCCGTGTGCTCTGACCGCTTTCAAGGCCAAGGAAAGCCCCAACCCCGTCCCCTCCGTCTTGGTTGTGAAGAACGGTTCGAAGATGCGATTCCTGAGAGCCTCCGGCATTCCGCCGCCCGTATCCGTAATTTCGAGGCACACGCCCGTTGCTCGCCCCTCCTTTGCGGAATCCTGCTCGGTGATCCGGCATTTGATGATACCGTCCTCGCCGATCGCCTCGAGCGCATTCGTTAGGATGTTGGTAACGGCTTGTCCCAAAAGGATCGGATCTCCCGGAACGGTGAATTGCTCTTCGGGAATCTCCATGCGAATTCGTTTTTCCTTCAGGATTTCCGCATTCGTCTCGTACCACTGGACGAGAAGTTTATTGATCACGACGCGGCGGGAGGGGGTCTTTTGAGCGGATGCAAGGTCAAGGACATCGCGGGCGAGTTTTTCCAGGCGCCGCACTTCCTTCCGGATGATCTCGACATAGCGGAATCCCGGATCTCCTTCTGGGAGGCGCCGGGCGAGGCGGTTGGTAAAGCCTCCGATGGCCGTAAGCGGATTGCGGATGTCGTGAGCAACGCCAGCAGCGATCTCTCCTATCGCGGCCAATCTTTCGGATTCCACCAGTTTTGCTGTCGTGGTCTCGAGTTTCCGCGCGGCGGACTGAATCTGCTCCATCATTCTCGCGCCCTCCAACGCCATTCCGCAGTGGTTGGCCACGGTCTGAAGAATCGTCAAGTCGGAATCGGGGATGGGACGCCGTGTGAAACAGTTGTCCACGAGAATGACTCCGATGGCCAATTCGCGAGTCAAGATCGGCACAGCGGTAAAGCTCTCCAACCCGACCGCCCGCGCCAGTTGCCCGTCGATTCCCATCAGCGTCGAGACGTTGCGAAGATTAAACGCCCGGCGCTCGGAAATCACCCGCGCCAAAAGAGAACGTGAATCGGAAAGAGGAAAAGAGAGGGAAACAACCAGGCGGTTGAAAGGGCTTTTTTCCAAATCGGAGTATTCGACCGACTCGAAAAAATCCTCCAAGGTCCGATACCGTTTCGGAACTTCCTTCCAGATTCCTTCCACTTCCTCCGTCGTCGGGCCGATACCGAAACGCCCGCAGAGATTTCGGCCCTCGTCATCCACAAGCAAGATGAGGGCACGATTGAAGCCCAAACCATGCCCCGAGGTGATTCCGGTCAAGATGACATGAAGAATTTCCTCTTCGGAGAGGGAGCCCAGGACCTGGCGGGAGAGTTTATTGAGGAAGGAGAGTTCCTTGTTCCGCCGGCGATAATTGAGCGCAACCGCCTCGATTTCGGCATAAAGGTCCGCCTTGGCATAGGCTTGCCCCGCGGCCGTCCCCAACGTGCTCATGACACGGAGATCATACTCGTCGAACCGATCGGGCGTTCTCGTCTCTCTGTGAATACGATTGAAAAGTTCGAGAGTTCCGATGACCCGCGTTCGGCCCAGGATCGGAACAAGTAGCACATTGCGAAATTGGGCATAAAAAGGATCTTCAGAAGCACGGGACGGATTTTCGAAGACAACCCCCTGCCGTCGAATAACGCTTTGGCCGGGAAGTGAGGTATCCACGTCACACGCCGTCGGCAAAGCGGAGCCCGATGGAAAGCGTCCTCGGGAGGCGGCGGGAACGAGTCTTCCCGTGAGCGGTTCCAGAAGCCGAATCAAGAGCGCCTCGACACCGATGATCGTCAGGGCGCGGCGCGCCAGCTGCTCGATCACGTCTCGAACGCTGAGAGAACTACCCACGAGGCTCGCCACTTCGTTGAGGGCAGCGAGCACCCTGTGACGCCGCGCCGCCAACCGCGCCAAAGCAGCCCCTTCCAACGCAAAAACCAACTGCTCCACTGCGACACTGATCATCCGCTCCTGGTTTTCGTCGATCCGCGTTCCGTCTTCATAGTGAAAAACGAGTATGCCGATACTCTTTTCTCCCCGCACAAGCGGTGCAGCGATCAACCCCTGAAATCGCTCTTCCCCCGTCTCCCTTCTCAAAAGGTACCTCCCGTCCTCGTGGACATTCCGAGAAACAAGCGTTCGCCGGAGCCGAATCGCTTCCCCCGAGATCCCTTCCCCCGCAACAATCCTCGTGCGTCCCACACAATCCGGATTCAGACCGGCCGTGGCCCTGAGAAGAAACGTCTCACGTTCGCTCCGCGCCTCTTTCAACAAAATCGAAACAGCCCCCGCACCCGTAACCTTCCGAATCTCCTCGACAACCCCGTTCAAGAACGCTTCCTCGTCCGAAAGACTGAATTCCTCCTTCAGAAGCGGTTCGAAGAGAATCCGGGAAAGATGGCGTGGAAATTCCGTTGTCGAAAGATTTCGGGAGGGACCAATTCCCCTTCCCGTTCGCGCCCCCTCCAACACGGCCTGTTCGGAAAACCCGGTTGAATTTTCGAGAATTCTTTTTGCACTTTCCGGCGTGGGCTCGGACGTCACCAGACCCAGACAGCCCCCTCGCCAAGGTATGTCCCCACGTTTGGCTTCGGTATAACGTGCTTTTCGCGCACCGCTTCTCCGTCCCTCGCTATCCGGAATCCTTCTCGAGAATCTTCTCGAAATCGTCCACGGAAAGATCAAACTTCTCCTTCTCCTCCGCCGAACCCTTCTCCGCCTCCTCCCTCTTCTCTTCCGGAGCCGATTCGAGACTCTTCTGAAATTCCTCCAACATTCCCGCAAGCGCGTCGTCGTCCACCGGCTTCTCTTCCTCGGGGGCGGGCTCCCCCGACCCTCCCGCCTCGAATCGTTCCTCCATCTCCCCCGCTGCCCGCCCATCACCGGCGAGAACGGGGGAAGTCACCGTCTCCTGGATCAAACCCGCCGCCTCTGTTTCCGTGTCCTTCCCCTTGACATCCGCTTCTCTCCCTTCCGACTCCGCCTCGACGACGGATATCGGGTCGCCTTCATCGACCGCGGTCGTCACATTCTCCTCCCCTCTCGCCTCCCCCTTCTGGGCGGATTCCACCGGTCCCAACAATTCGTCGATCTCGGGAATATCCATCGGCTCCTCTTCCGATAGCCCGCCGTCCTTCGAGACCTCATCGGAAGAACCTCCCGCCATCGGCTCTTTCTCTTTCGATTCCGCTTTCTCCTCGGGAAAAGTTCCGCCGAGGAGATCATCGAGGTCCGGAAGTTCCGCCAGTTCGAAGAGGTCCTCTGAGGGTTCGGAAGCGGTTTCAGCCCCAGAGAGGGCGGGTTCGGAAGAAATAGACGAGAATTCCCCTTCGACTCCGGCCATTTCTCCCTCGGACTCGGACGACGCCTCGGGCGGGGGGACTTCGTCGCGCTCCTCCTCCGTTCCTTTTTCCTCAACGGCCGAAATCTCGGTCTCCTCATCGGATGCAGGCCTCCCGACCGGTGCCTGCTCTCGCGGAATCGACGCCCCAGCCTCTTCCGAAACTTCGCTATCGAAGGATGGTTCGCGCAGAGGACCTTCTCCTTCCGAGGAGATCCTTTCCGGAAAAGGATCCCGTTCCCGGTCCTCGTCACGAGTAGAGGCCGAAGAAGAGATGCCTGACAAACCCTCGTTCGGTATCCCGGAAACTGCGAACCGTCCCTCCAATTTTCGAAGGATCTCGTGGATGCCTTTCAGTTGATCACGAATCTCGACCAGCGTCTCGCCCAGTTCCTCGAATGTCTTCATTCCTCTCTCGGCTCCCTTCCACTCCCCCCTATCCTACGGTTCTCTCGAAATGCTCTCAACCTCGATCTTCGTCCTCCCGACGGCCGCGGCGATGCCGACCTGGCGATCGAGACTGCCGGTAATCATCCGCAAGCGGAGGGCATTCGCGGGGATCTGATCGAACGTCGCATCCACAGGCTTCCACGTTCCACCGAGGTAGACCTCGTTCCAGGCGTGATAGAAGAAGGCGCCTTGCAAAAAGACAACTCCCGCCGCCGTCCGGCACGGAATTCCCAGGGAACGAACCAAACCACCCACCAACGCCGCATGTTCGTTGCAATCTCCACGCATACTTTCAAGAACATCCACGGTGGAGGGCAGAGTAAACGCGGGAACCTTCTCTACATTCTGATACACCCAATGAACCACCCGCGTTACTTTTTCCCAATCCGACCCGGCCCCTTTCGTTATCTCACGGGCCTTTTCCCGGACACGCGGATCGTCCGCCTGAAGGAACGGCGTCGGGGCGGTCCATTTCTCTCTTTCTTCTTCCGTCAATGACACGCGATACGGATGAATGACATCCATCTCGACCTCGGCCCGCGTATCCCCCCGGAGAAAAACCCTCTGGCTCGCCCCGGAATCCGCCAAGATCCCTCCCTCCATCGTAACGCTCATTCTCACTCGCCGCACATCCTCGAAGTCGGGGATCGAAGTTTCGGCGGGTATGGAGAATTTGAAGACGAGATCGGTGAGATCCGTACCGGCATCCATCTTCTTCGCCACCGCCTCAGGTTCGCGAACCATCACGATCCCCATCGGCCCCTCCGAGCGGAGAATATCGCCGTTGGGAAGAACCAGCGACTCCGTCACAACGTCGCGAATCACGGAGTGAATTCGATAGGCCGTCTCGACTGCGTCGCCCACGCGAACCGATTCCTCCGCCAAGACCTTGAAGGAGTAGGGAACGACCCCGAACACATTCGGCTCGAAAATCTCTCCCGAGACTTTCTTTCCGACTTCGTACCCGTCGATCGCCTCTCGCAACTCGGAAAGCCCGAAGAGGTCCACGCCGCTGTCGATGGAAAACTCGTATTCCCGGTCTCCTCCGGGAGCCGAAATTCTCGTCTTGAGAACTCCCTCGTGGACCTCACCCTTCGACTTCGTCCAGAACCCGGGCGCTTCGAGACTGAAGGTGTAGGAGAGCGGCTGAAGATCGGAGGTAAAGTCGAGTGTAAAATTGATCCGTGATTCCTGACTTACTCCCATCGTCGCAACATTCATATAGGTAAACTGCTCCATCCGATACCGCTCCGAACCGCCGGAGGCGGTGAGACGCTTCAAGGCGAAACGTCCCCAACCGACCTTCTTTTTCTGGATATAAAGCCCCATCCATGACGTTCTCGGTTCCAGAGCATTGAGAGGGAGGGGATTCGGAGGATCATTCTTCGTCGCGGATCGGACCGGCGCCGACATCGGAAAATGAGCCTCCACTCTTTCCCCACGGGAGATACTGCTGACGGCAAGCCGCACGGTTCCCGCCAAAAGAAGAACGCCGGTGGAACCGACGATGACAGCCAGCCGTCGGGAAGGCATTCCCCTAGGATTCGATTTCCATAAGGCGAAGGAATTCGGACGCGTTCTGATATTCGCGATCCATCTCGACCCCCACGATCACGGCGACATCCGCTTCGCTGATTCCCAGCGTCCCGACCACCGACTCGTCCAGCCCCGACAAATCCTGATCGCCGCCGCTGCCGAATCCCTTCGTTTTGACGAGGATATCGGCGAAATGGGTCGCCGCGATGTACTTAACGTGCTCAGTCCGGTTCTGCGGCGCGTGGTGGAAGCGGATCGCTGCAATCAACTCCTCCGGTAACTGCCACTGGCTGGCGAGCAACCCTCCAATCTCCGCATGCGTGAGCCCGTTGACTTCCTTCTCCGCCGAATGAAACGACCCTCCGTATGTGTTCAAATGCTGTAAGACCCGGACGAACTCTTCGTGAAAATACTGATCCAAAATGACCTTTCCGATGTCGTGCAGTAATCCCGCCATAAAAAAGGTCTCTTCCTCGTCCTTCCTCATACCTGTTTTCCGAGCCAGAATCCGGTTGGTGATTGCTACGCCTAGACTATGTTTCCAGAATTCCCCGCGCGAAAAGCCCTCCACAACACCCGTTGTCGCGAATTTATCCATAATGGCCGTCGAAAGCGCCAGCGACTTGATCGTATTGAAGCCGAGTATCACAGTGGCCTGTTTGACGGAACTGACGCGGTTCCGAATCCCATAATACGCCGAATTAACAAGACGCAAAACCTTGGCGGAGAGAGACTGATCGCTGACGATGATTCGCGAGAGATCATCCGCAGCGGACTTGGGATTGTTCGCCATCTCGATGATCCGCATCGCGATCCCCGGAAGCGTCGGAAGTTTCTCAACATTTTTGAGAAAATCCCGAACCTCAAAGCGCTCCATCATCGCGCGCCTTCCTCCGGTTCCTTTTTTCTCCTGGCTTCGATATATTCCTTCAATTGGGCATCTCCATCCCCGTCCACTTCGAGGAATTCCAGTGCCACGCTGCCGTCTTCCTTGCGCACGACGCGCCCGATCGCGTTCACGGGCGTCCGCCCCTCGAAAAGAACCATCTCCAGCGATAAGACATCTCCAATATCGAAGGAATCCTCCAACGACAACAAAATTCCACCACGAGAAAGATTGCGGGACAATCCGGCCAATTCGAGAGCCGGGTTCCCCAACTTTCGATAATAGGTAACCACGGACCTTTCGATGCGCGGAAAGCGCCTCCGACATCTCATAATACGCGCCACAATATCGAATCTTCCTCCCGGGGCAAGTTTAAAGGAAACTGTTGTTTTTGTCACCACGGGGACCGTGTAAAAAAACTTACTTAGAACCCGTTAGGAAAACCTCGGTCATTGCCGCGCCTCGTGCGGCGCGGATTGCGGATTACCCTTGGTTGTGGTGCGGCGCTCTTGGGGATTCCCAGCCTTTGCGCGACTCTCGTGCCGGCTCCGGCCAGAAACGAGCGGGCGACGAGGCTCGAACTCGCGACCCTCAGCTTGGGAAGCTGATGCTCTACCGACTGAGCTACGCCCGCATCTCGTTCGCAAGTCTCAAATTCTCTACGCAATTATGTTCCCTTCTCCCGAGATTTGTCAATCTCTTATCCTAAATCTGAATCCCGGAAGAAGATTTCACCACGAGAGTACACGAGAGATTAATAGAGAAGAAAAACAGAGAAGGAATAAAGAAAAAGCAGAAATTAGACGGGATTTGACTCGAACACGGAGCAGATCGGAAGTTCACCCTTGTTTTCACTTGATGGGTGAAAAACCTTGTTTGAGAAACAGTGGCCTCCCTCCTCCTTCCTTGCCTGTCGCTCTCTGTGAACTCTTGTGGCGAGAAAACCTTCGGGGAACAAGGCCAAAAGAGAAATCCTCCGTTGAAAGTCAACTCTGACCTTTCCTTCCGGCGCCCCCGGCCCGAAGAGCCGATTTCCCGGCGCCACCGCATACAGCGCAGAACACCGCTCCCAGGCGGGGCCCCGGAAGCAGTAAGGATGGGGGACGGAAAAGGCGACTCGGAGGCTCCGATCATCGCTCCCGGCGTTTAGATTAATTTTTTGTACAAAACAGTTCAAACTTGCCCAATCCAACGAAACAGACTAGATTTCCGGTGAAAGTTGGTCATAAAATAGGGTGAGGGAGTCGATAAATGAAACGGCGAGGTGTCGGTATCCGCCGGCTTTTCCACAAGATTTCAACCGACGAGTGGTTGGAGCAATGCGGGATGAGTGCCCAAGGAGAGCAGATGAAGGAACAAAAACCAAACCCACAGCGCCGTCTTACTGAAAACGTTATTGCCACCGTCATATTGTTGGTTCTCGGTGCGGCGCACTTCTCCGTTTCAATAATGACAGCTGTTCATGCGGCCCAGCCCTTTACCATAGAAACCACCGATGTCGACAACGCGCAAGTAGGCGTTCCCTATGCCTTCACGTTCCGGGCAAACGGATCGATTGCACTCGGGGGAGTGGATGGTGGAGAAAACTGGAGCCTGGGAGGTTCGGCCGCAACATTAGCGTCTTACGGTCTTACCCTCGATGCCGCAACCGGAGTTCTTTCGGGTACACCGACACGCGCGGTAAAAGGCTTGCTCTTCGGTATAACTGCGGATACACCGGGCGGTGGACAGAGTGATGGAGCCGTCTATTCCATCACGATTGTAGGACTGCTCGACTTTGATTCCGGCCCTTTAATGGGCGTGGATACTTCCGTCGAACCGGGAGCAACGGATGTCGAAGCGGCGCAATTTCGAATGGTCGCACATGGCGAGGATATTGAAATCAAAACATTGAAGTTTCACGGTCTGGGTTCCGGTTCGGATACCTTCGATATCTCCCTTGTCAAACTTTACCGGGATTCGAATGCGAACGGGAGGATCGATGGGGGCGATCCTCTTCTGGCTTCGGGAAACTACGTCGTTTCGGAAGGCTTCAATCCCACAATCACATTCTCGAATATTGGTTACAAGATCACTTGGGATTCCAATACTCCGGATACGAACGGCATCGCCGATTTTCTCATCGGATACGATTTCAAGGCGACGGTTGAGCCGGCACGCACGTTTCGAGTGGCATTCGAGTCGATTGACGATATTGACTGGGATGGTTTGACAAGTGGGCTCGGATACAAAGATGGGCTGGGAGGCGGCGATCAATTCAGTCTCAACCAAAGTGTTGTCACGAATTTCATCGCAGAGACCGTCGGATTCAAACCGCCGTACCGCGGCCCGGTTCTGACCGTTGCGGGAACCGTGCCACTGCAGCCCACGCTCTTCGTGACGAACAACGGGTTCTTGTCGGATTCCCAGAATGCCCTGACGGAAAGCGAAACGACGGCTCTCGAGATGATCTTTTACAGCGATTCGGGGCATACCATCATTTTAGACGAAATCAATATTTTCGATTCCGGGACCGGAACGGCCTTCACTCACATCAAGAAAGCGCAACTTTACGTGGACATCGACAAGAACGGCGTGCTCACGGCCGTGGACGGTTCCTCGTTCGCTTCGGCCACGTTTTCCGGAGACAAGGTCACTTTCTCGAACCTCAATATTTCCGTTCAGACCCCGACCGGTTTGGCGACCGACCCCGCCGCCGTACATCTCTTGCTGACTTATACCTTCGAGAACGATGTTCCCATTATCAACCCTCCGTTGACCTTCCAGGCCTACATCCCCTCCGGGACTGAAATCTCCGCTCACGAACAGGTAACGACGAATCCCGCAAGCATCGTGATGCCCATTCTCTACGGAAACGTGCTCGCGATCGTCGATTCCCCGGCGGTGGCGGGGGGCACCGGCGACGGGCCCTTTCCGGATTCGGCGGTGTGGTACGACAATGACACCAACGGCTACGTCTCACAGGGGGATACGATTCTCGTTCTTTTCGATACCAATCTTGCGTCCAATTCCTCTGCTACTGTAGATGATTTGGTCTTTCCCGTCGTGGGAGACAACGTAGGGAACGGTGCTTCGATCTCCTTTCCCGGTGGGAACAGAATGATCATTACGCTGGGCGCTTCTCCCATCCTTACGATTCCCGGAACCTTTCAGAACGCAAATAAAACCGCCGGTTCTCCGTCGGGAATCAATCTCAAGAACAGTGTACCGACGATAGTCAGCGTCAACGGGAAAACAGCCGTAGCGGCCCAAAATAATCTCGACATCGATTCCGCTACGATTACTTCCTCTTCCACCGCTTCCGCCTCCCAGGCCTCTTCCTCCGGCGATACGACCACCGGCGACAAAGTCTGCCTTGCTCGAAGAGCGACGGCGAATTCCGAGGTTCTGGAGAATCTCCGGCTCTTCCGCGATCTTTTGCTCGATTCTTGGTTTGGCAGGATTGCCACGCGGTTTTACTACTTCCTTTCAAACCTCTGATTCCTTCGAGCCGGACGGCCAGGACGACAAACGAAGCGAGGAAGGGATGGGCATCCCCGCCCGCCCGTGCATTCGCAGGTTGGAGAACCTGCGCTCCCGCCCTGCCTCCAACACCTGCCTCTCCGTCAGAAGAATCGAAAAGTGAGGGGGGGCGTTCCGCGGACAAAGATACCCGCGCTTCAATGTGGGCGGAGTTCCCTTTTGCCTTCTCTTTACGGGCATTTCTTCAATTTCTCGTCACACGCCGTGGAAGAACAGCCTCATCGCTTCGAGGATCTCTTCTTCCGAGCCGATGATTGTTCGGCAAGGAGGCAGCGAGGCTCGGATCGCGGCCAGGTAGGAGCGCTTTCCGGGATCGAGCAGGGCCACCGCACCGCGATCTCGTTCCGTCCGAATCAACCGCCCGAATCCCTGCCGGAGAGTCAAAAGCGCCTCGGGCAGCGCGTACTCTCGAAACCAGCGGTCTCCCAACGCTTCACATCGCGCGTCGTAGAGCGGATCGCCGGGAGCCCGGAACGGGATCTTCTCCAACACCACGATCTCGAGCGCTTCCCCCGGGATATCGATTCCCTCCCAAAAGGATCGGCTTCCGAGAAGAACGATGCCTGGATCGTGACGGAGTTTCCTCGCGAGAAAATGGCGCCCTCCGTCCCGGTATTGCGAAAGAACGCGGTAGCGCCCACCGGAGAGTTCATCGAGAATTTCAGCGGTCTCTAACATCCGCTCCTTGTTCGTAAAAAGAGCCAAAAGCCGTCCCTTTCTTATCGTTGCGAGTCGATCGATTCGTTCGGCGAGATTGACGGGATCGCGTGCTCCCTCGTTGTCGGAATAGATACCGATCAACGCCGCTTCTTCGTAACGGAAGGGATGGCCGACCGCCACGGGTTCACTCACGGCCAGAGCAACTCTCGGAAACGGGGCCGCTTCCCCCTCGGACAAATAAGGTTCTTCGCCGGCAAGCCCCAAGCGCTTGAGGAGATAATCAAAATTCCCGCCCGTCTGAAGCGTTGCCGAGGTGAAGAGAACGCTCTTGAACCGCGGATAAAAGTTATCGCGGAGCAGGCGTCCGGGATGCAAGGGCGAGCGGTGGAAGGTAGGGGATCGCGAACCGCTTTCGTACCAGAACACCGTTTCCTCCGAGGGATCCGTTTTGAAAAGCGCCTCGATCTCCGTTTCCAAAGCCTCGAAGCCGTCCGCGGTTCGTCCCATCCGCTCGGCGATGTCCTCCAATCGGGGAAGCGTCCTCCATTCGCGAGCGGTTCGGCGAAGAAGGCGCGTGAGTGTCCCGAGGCGGTCGGCAAGCGATAGGCTTTCTTCTCGAAGGGCGTCGTAATTTTGGGAAGAAAGGATTTCTTCTCGAATCCACACCCGGCCTCCCCCGAAGGCTCCCGCGAAAGATTCCGCTTGCGCGCGCCATTCATCGACCGCCCGCCGGACCGATTCAACCGCATCGAGAATCTCCGCAACCCCCTCGTCGTTTCGGAACATCCCGTCCGGTACCCTTCCCAGAAGAGAGAGCCTTCTTCTCCGTGGATTCCAGAGACGGCGCAGGCGCTTCGTGACGAAAAAGGGGGAGAAACTCAGACCGAGCACATCCGTCGCCGCATCCTCGAAGGAATGCGCCTCGTCGATCACAATCCGGGAGACCTCGGGATAATAGTCGGGCCACAACAAAGCCAGATGGTGATTCGCGACGATGACATCGGCCCGCCTCGCCGCGGCAATCGTCTGGTAATGACGGCACTGGTAACGATGGTCCGGCGTGCAGGTATCGTCCGTGGCGCGGACATCCTCGAGAGCGCGGCGGCCGTCGTTGCCGTAACGCCGCAGAAAGCGCAGCGCCTCCTCGATGTCACCCGTTTGATGTTTCTCATTGAAATGTTTGAGATACTTCAGAGCCCGGAAATACGGTTCGCGGGAGAGAAGAGTATCCTCCAAGGCAGCCTCCTCCAGTCTTCGGCTGCAGATCATATTCTCGCGTCCCTTCAGCAGAACAAATCTGATCTGAAAGAACTCGGCGATCCGCGGAAGATCACGGGAGAAAATCTGGTCCTGAAGATTGCGCGTCTTCGTCACCACCAGGACCTTTTCCTCCTCCCTCTTGGCGGCGAGAATATGGGGAACAAGGTAGGCAAGTGTCTTTCCGACTCCGGTCCCGCCTTCGATGAGGCCGACCGAGTTGCGCTCGATCAGCGCGGCGACCGCTTCGGCGTACCGGAGTTGTTCAGGCCGAAAGGTGAAATCAGCAAGTTTCCGAGAGAGAAGGCCGACGGGGCCGAGAATCTTCTCTAATTCAGATGACGCCGTCGTTTTTCAGTCTCCGAATCGTGTCGTCGTCCATCTCAAGAACTTCGCGCAGGATCTCCTCCGTATGCTCTCCCAGAAGCGGCGGCGCCGACTTGACCTCCCCCGGCTCCTCGCTCAACTTGATCGGAATTCCCGTCATACGGATGCGCCCGGCGCGCGGATGCTCCGCCTCAACAACCATCTCGCGCGCCCGCGTCTGCTCCAACTCCAGAACCTCGCCGACGCTGAAGATCGGTCCGGCTGGAATCCCCACCTTTTCCAGTTCTTCCAACCAGAAGGCCACGGGTTCACGTGAGAAAATCTCTTGAAGAATCGGAAAGAGGAGGTCGCGGTTTCGCACTCGGTCGGGATTCGTTCGAAACCGTTCGTCCTCTTCCAAATCCCGCCGGTGAATGACGCCGCAGAAGATCGACCAGAGTTTATCGTTACCGACGGCGAGATTGAAGTAACCGTCGGCGGCGCGAAAGGTCTCGTAGGGACAGATCGTCGGGTGCTGGTTGCCCTTCCGGGTCGGGGAGACGCCTTCCGCGAAGTATATTCCGGCCTGGTAGGTGAGAAGCGAGACCTGGCCGTCGAGCATCGAGACGTCCACGAGTTGACCGCGTCCGGTTCTCTCGCGGTGGTAGAGAGCCAGAAGAATCCCCTGAGCGGCATAGATGCCGCTGAGAATATCGGCGATCGAGGTTCCGACTTTCATCGGCGGCCCGTCGGGTTCACCGGTCAGGGACATCAAACCTCCCATACCTTGAATGGCCAAGTCGTATCCCGGCCGTTCGGCCCAGGGACCGGTTTGACCGAAACCGGAGATCGAACAATAGATTAAGCGCGGATGATCGCGGAGGAGCGTAGGACCGTCGAGGCCGTATTTTACAAGCGCGCCGGGACGGAAATTCTCGATGACCACGTCGGCCTTGGCCGCCAAGCGGCGGACGATCTCAACCCCGCGCTCCGTCTTGAGGTTCACGGTAATACTTCGCTTGTTCCGATTGACCGAAAGAAAGTAGGCCGATTCGCCGTTGAGAAAGGGGGGGCCGAAATGCCGAGTGTCGTCTCCTTTTTTCGGTATCTCGATCTTCCAAACGTCCGCGCCGTGGTCGGCCAGTATCTGGGTGCCGTAGGGACCGGCGAGAATGCGCGAGAGGTCCAATACCTTGATGCCGTCGAGAACGCCCATCGAGAACTCCTTTTCGATATTAGAATCGGGACCAGAATAGGAGATAATGTCGCCTTTGTCATCGTTGGGAAGAATAAAAACGAAAAGGGCAAAGCGGAACCCTCCCGCCGGAAGACGTCTCTACGGAACAAAAAAAGACGCGAGAAGATGCCGTTCGTTTGGAAAAGATTGCGAAATTTCGATGATCTTTGTTTTTCTTCGAAACGGTATAAAGTTTTCGACTGAGCAGCCGATAGGTGAAATTGGAAGCCAGGGAACGGCTCACAAATGTCTTTGTTTACAGGGAGGTAATGTATGAAGACCTACGAACTGGACCATTGGGTATTGTTCGACACGCTCACGCCCGTGCAGATCAACCGATTGAAGCGGGCGATCGACGCGCGCGAGGAAGGGATTCCTGTCGAAGAAGCGCTGGCGAACAGCCCCTCAAAACATGCCGCCGCGGTGAAGATTCCAGCAGAAAAGAAAAGTCCGGCGGAGACCCCGCGATTCACGGAAGAATTCAAGGAGACCGGCGAGAGTTTCGAGACGCTGCTGAATCGGGAAATCGGCAAACCATAACCTCGGAATACGCGGAAGGAATGAAACCACCGAATACACGGAACGCGCGGAAGAATAGGAACCACCGAATACGCGGAAGGGAAACCACCGAAGACACCGAATACGCGGAAGGGAAACCATGGAAGACACGGAATACACGGAAGGAACGGACAAGACATTTCTTCTCCCTTTCCCTCTCTTCTCCGTGGCAGGTTCCTCTCCCGCGGCAAGGTACGGGACTCCTCTTCTAAGACTTCGTTTCTAAGACCTCGCTTCTCGTTCGAGGGCGCGCGCCAGATCCAGATCCGCCTGCGTCAGACCTCCCGTCGAATGCGTCGTCGTCCGGATCGACAACCGCTTCTCGCCGGGGGCAAAAACGAAATCCGGATGGTGATTCTGTTCCACGATCGTCGCCGCCAGCCGCGGAAGAAACCGATTGATCTGCTGAAAATTCTCGAACCGGTAATCCTTGCACAGTTCCTTTCCTTCCACACGCCACCCCGGTAACGTCCTCAAGGCCTGCGCCACTTCCTCTTCGTTCAACGGTGTCTTGTCCTCCATCGGCTTGCCCTCCTGTAAAATTGGGATTTTCAGAGTCCTATTTTATCCGTAACCGGGATCGGATACCAGCCTTCCGCCGTCAATCACGAGACACGTTCCCGTAGCGAAATCCGTCTCTTCCACGAGAAAACGAACGGCGGCGGCGACGTCCTCCGGCGAGCCGATCCGGCCCAAGGGCGTTCGCCCGCGAATCCTCTCGATCACCTCCGGTTTCGCGGAATCGGGAGGAAGAACCGTTCCGGGACAGACCGCATTGGCACGAATCCCGGGCGCCAGTTCAACGGCCAGCGCCTTCGTCAGGGCCGCAACTCCCGCCTTCGAGACACAATACGGGAGAAAGCCGCGATAAGGCCGCTCCGCCGCCCAGTCCCCGATCGTGATAAAAGAGCCGTTGGTGACAAGCGCCGGTGCGAAGAGACGGGCGAGACGAAAGACCGCTGTCAGGTTCGTCTCGATCATCTCCTCCCAATCCTGTTCGCTCAGCGTCTCCCAAGGCGTCTTGTGGAAACGAGAAGCGCTGGCGACAACCGCGGCCAAACCTCGCGGAGCGCTC
The DNA here is from genome assembly GCA_003697085.1 of Candidatus Hydrogenedentota bacterium. Lineage (GTDB taxonomy): Bacteria > UBA8481 > UBA8481 > UBA8481 > J006 > J006. The sequence goes on along the minus strand of RFFU01000040.1, from coordinate 81,880 downwards.
CACGAAATCACCTCCTCCGCCATCTTCTCCACTTCCTCACGAACTCTAAGATCGGCCCGAAACGCCTTCGCGACTCCCCCCTTCCCGACTATCTCGTGAACGACAATCTCTGCTTCCTTACGCGACGAGCGATAGTGCACGGCGAGATGAGCCCCCCGGGAGGCGAAGTCGAGCGCGAACGCGCGCCCAAGACGCTTCGCGGCTCCCGTGACCAAAACCGTCTTTCCCGCCACACTGAATCGTCCCATTCGATTTCTCCTTCAAATTTTTCTCTTCCGCCCGAAATCCAGACGTCCCCTCAGGATTCCGTCCGGCGATCCCAACCAAAGCACAGCCATGACGTTTTCCTTGTTACGCCCACATCCTGTCTTTCCACGACATCATCCACCGGTCGCCCCCCGAAACCGTGAAACGGTGATATCGGATTTGATTTTAAAGGAAAACCTACTAAATGCGGATGACGTTTTTCACGCGCGGGCGTCGAAGATCGCTCCTAATCCCGTCATCTGTATACGATCCATCTCCGCCGGCTTGACGGTCGCCTGGCGCGGGATCGATCTCTGACGGCCGATGAAAAAGATCCCATCTCCTCCGACGGGAGTCGCCTTCGCTTGGGATTGAATGGATTCCACCAGCGGCGCGCCTTGTATCCTCACATCGACGGGACTCACTGCCATCCTTGCGCCTCCATGCCTCTCTCCTTCTTTCTTTCCCGGAGCCCGATTCTCCTTGGCCCACTCCTCTTCGGCCTCGGCGCTCCCTCTCTCGAACTATTGAAATGTTAACCTATCCGGAAACCAAAATCAACCAATCGCGCTCAATTTTTTCAACCAACTTCGGAAGGCTTCGAAAGCACCCTGAAGGAAACGAAATCCATCCGGGATCGCCAATCCTTCCCTTCCCCTCAAAACTGGATCCTCTCCGGACGATCACACCGCTCGTCATTGCAAGTCTGAACCGCCACGGAAAGAATCCCCGCCAACCGCCTCCCCTGCTCTTCCGCTCCTTCTCTTTCCTCACCTCCCACGTGCTCCAGAACACCGTGAATGACGATTTCCCCCTCGTAAACGGAAAGCGCTTCCTTGGAAAACCCCAGGCGCTTCTCCTTTCCCTGAGGATACGAAACCTCCTTCAAACGATACCCCCTTTTCTCGGCCACGGTCACCGTCGTCGGACGCAGATATTCCTGCCGCGGCCTGTGACTGTTGATGTGCCACCCCGGCTCGATCCGCAAGACGATGCGAAAGGGAATTCCGCCCGCGATCCCTTTCGATTCCCCGCGGTTCTTCTCCCCCCTCGCCGCTTCCGCGACGTACAGCGCTCCCCGCACATGCGCCGCATCAGAGACGGCGATGCGTTTTCCGCCGTATCCGATCTCAGGAAAGTCATCGCTCTTCTTCCCGCCGGCTGTTTCTTCACTCTTCCGGCGAGAGACTCCCTTCGCCGGCGCCCCCGCCCCGCGTCCGTGCCGTTCGGTCCAGACCGCGTCCAAAAGCGTCTCCACCGCCGTCGGAGCGCGTTCCAAAAGAATTCCGAAGGCCCTCACCGTCCGCAGTGCGGCTTCGGAATAGGCCTTCTTTCCCGTGAGTCTTCCCAACCGAAAGAGCACCCGCGCGGCGACACCGTTGCCGGAGGGAACCGCCCGATCGGTCGCCTCCTTCGATCGGAAGAGAAGTTTCTCTCCGTCGTCGGCCGTTGCAAAGAACCCGCCGCTCGACTCGTCCTCGAAATGTTCGAGCATCTCGTCGGCGAGGCGCCGCGCTTCTCCCAAATATCGTCTCTTTCCCGTCGCCTCGTGAAGTTCGAGGAGACCGTCGATGAAAAAGGCATAGTCGTTGAGCACGCCGTCTCCCATTGCCTCGCCCATCCTCCACGCACGCGCCAAGCGCCCCTTCTTCGAGAGATTCTTCTCGAGAAATCCCGCCGCCTCCTCGGCCCGCGCGATCCATTCCTCCTCACCGAAGATTCTTCCCGCGTGCGCCAACCCCGCGATCGCCAACCCGTTCCACGCGGCAATGACCTTGTCATCGCGGAACGGCTGAATCCGTCCGTTCCGTGCCGTCAGCAATTCCTCCGTAACCTCCCGATAGCGCCTCAAAAAATCCTTATAGGCCATTCCGAACCTCATCGCGACTCGGCGCGACCGATCGGGAAAATGAAGGATATTTCGGCCGTCCGGCCGCCCGATCGTAGGATCGACAAAATTCCCTTTCTCCTCCACACCGAATATCCCACGGGCGAAGGAGGCGTCCGGCCCGGACAACACCTCCTCCAACTCCGAGACCCGCCAAAGATACGTGGCTCCTTCCTCGCCGCCGGCGTCCGCATCCAGCGCCGATGCGAAGCCGGCGCCGCCGACCGTCATCTCCCGGTTCAACCATTCCACGAGGTGGGCCGCGACGATCCGATAATACGGCTCTCGGCTTCGGGCATAGCCTTCCGCGTATGACCAGAGAAGGAGCGCATTGTCGTAAAGCATCTTTTCGAAATGAGGAACGAGCCAGACGGCGTCCGTGGAATAACGGTGGAACCCTCCCCCGACGTGATCCTGGATCCCGCCCGCCGCCATCGCATCCAAGGTCTCCAAGGCGAAGCGCGCCGCCGTATCCCGTTCGGGCGCTCGGGAAGCGGCCAGATCAAACAGAAGACGCAGCCTCGTGTGCGGGGGGAATTTCGGCGCGGAGCCGAATCCGCCGTTCGCCGCGTCGAAATCGGCGGAATAACGCGCCATCGCCTCGCTCACGAGGCGGTCCACGTCCTCGAGCCGAAAGGATGCGGAGGACGCCGCCGCCCCGTGCTCCGCCACCCTCTTCATCGCCTCCGAAAGTTGCCGCGCCTGTTCCTCGACATCCTCTCGCCGCGTGCGATAAATCTCCGCAAGCCTCAAAAGCAGACTCTTGAAACCGATCCTCCCGTAACGATCCTCCGGAGGAAAGTACGTGCCCGCGTAAAACGGCCGTCCGTCGGGAAGGAGAAAGACGGAGTTCGGCCATCCTCCCGAACCCGTAAAGACCTGCGTCGCCGTCATATAGATCTCGTCGATGTCCGGCCTCTCCTCGCGATCAACCTTGATCGCGACGAAATACTCGTTCAGGATCGCCGCGATCTCTTCGTTCGAGAAGGACTCCCGTTCCATCACATGGCACCAATGACAGCTCGAGTACCCGACCGAAAGGAAGATCGGTTTCCCCTCCCGGCGCGCCTTCGCAAAGGCTTCTTCTCCCCACGGATACCAGTCCACCGGGTTCCGCGCGTGTTGAAGGAGATACGGGCTCTTCTCGAAGATCAGACGATTGAACTCCGGGCCGCCGTCCGGCGGCAGTTTCGCAATCTCCTCACGGCTCGGCAGCCCTCCCGCTCCTTCCCCTCCCTCTCCCCTCTTCGTTTCTCTCCCCTTCTCGCCTTCCGTTCCACTCATTTCCGCTCTCCTCTCCGTTCCCGCTTTTCCTTCCTCCCTCTCTTCAACCTCCAAGGCCGCCGGTCTTGTCGTTCCCGCCGCCGATCCCTTGATTTCCTCACCGCCGCGGCGCGGCGCACCGGGCGCCCCTCCCCCCGCGCCACAGGCTAGAAGCCCGAGAAGAAGCAGATGGGGGGTAATCTTCGCGAACGAGGACAAGAAAGAGACACCCTTTTTCCTTTTCTTCATTCCCACTTCTCTCTCTTCCGATTTCCCGCGGCTTTCCGCGCCGTATCAACAGCAACAAGATGAAACAAACGTTCGCCGCGGACAGAAGAACTCCGGATCAAATTTCCTTCGGAGCGACATTCACCGCACCGGTCTTTTTGCTCGAAAACAAAGTATATCTCAGGGAAGAACCGTCATAAACAAAGATCGAATAACCCGCGGTGAAGATCGGTTTGTGTTTCGAAAACCACTCCTTCATACCAGGAATGTCCCGCGCGATCCTCGGCCGATACGTCGCGCTGACCGCCCACCAGACCGTGTTGCTCTTCCACGGGAACCGCCTCCATTCTTCCGGCGCAGGATTTTGCGGATAGAACCTCAATCCCTTCACGCCCCAGGCCTCGGGGCGGGCGCTTCCGAAGTACGAAAGCAGAAGCGGCGGGCGGGATGCGCGATTCCAAGCATCGGCGAGCGCAGGAAGGTCCTGCCCCCAATCGAGGTTGGAATCGAGAAGCCATCGGCTTCCGTTCCGCGGTCCTCCCGCCACAACGTTGAAATAGGAGAGAAAATGAGGGAAGACGACAGCGGACTCGAGGACGGGCAAAAGAAGGAGAAGACCGAGGGCCGCCCGCGCGGACTTCCGCGGAAAATTCCGAATGAACCCCACAACGAAGACGGTTCCCAAAAGAGCTGCAGTCAACGAGCACGGAAGAAGATAGCGGTATCCGAGATCCTTGTGCGAGACCATACAGACTGAAATGAGCAGAACAACGGGGAGCGCAAGAAGAACGAAGTCCGCAAAACGTTTTTTCGCCATCACGACAGCCCCCGCTGCGGCGAAAATCAACGTCGCCAAGGGAACCTTCACCAGCAGCGCAACGGGATAATAATACCACCAACCCGTGTCGCTCAATTCTCCCAGAAGATAAAAGGGTTTTCCCTCGCTGATCCCAGCCAGATCCCGGGTCCGACCGAGCAACGAAGCGAAGTAGAACGGAAGATAGCGTCCGTAGAGAAGGGCAATCATGGCCGACGGAATTCCGAGGACAATGAGAAGAGAGAAGAATCGTTCCTTCGCCGATCGTTTCGGGCCAAAAAAGATTGGCAGCACGGCGGTCGGGACCAGCACGAGCGCGGTGTGTTTGCTCAAGAGGGCCGCTCCCAGAAATCCCCCAAGGGCCACGGCGCGCGAAAGACGCGGCCGCCTCAGATATTCCATTCCCGCCAAAACCGTCGCGAACCAGAAGACCGCAACGACGATATCATTCGTTGCCAGAGCACCGTTCGCCACAATGTTCGGCTCGAAGACCGCCAAGAAGAGAAAAAGGAGGCCTGTGGGGACGCCGAAGAGCCGATCGATCCAAAGAGACGCGAAACCGATACCGGCAAGAGTAAAGAGAATCACTCCCAGCCGCGCGGCGATGGTCAGGAAGCGCGCCGAGTAGCGGGAGTCTCCATAGAGAAATATCTCGCCGAAGAGGTAATGATCCTTCTTCTTCCAAGCCATCGAATCGAGGGGCAGATCGGGTCGCAACACGAAATAAGGCACACTCATGATATAGAGGGCCAGCGGCGGATGATGTAGGATATCGAGCCGAATATCGCCGGTACGCCAGTACGAGTAGCCGGCGGCGGGATAGGCGATCTCGTCGAAGGTATGCGACGTCGTGACGGCTTGCGCCGTCATCTCGAAGGCTAGACAAAGCAGAAGGAGCAATCGAACGAACACCGGACCGGTTTGCGCCGAAAAGATCGTTCTCTTCACCAGCCTGCCACCCGGTCGGAGAATTCCTGGAAGAAGAGATGCGCCGTCAAGACGAAGAAGGCGCATTGTTGAGCATCCGTGTCTCGAACACCGATTCGCTCGGCGTTCTCGGAGCGCAGAACCTCACGCAGTCGCCTCACCGCTTCCGGGCGGAATATTCCGGCCTTCCGGGTCATCTCATCGGAGAGATACTCTTCGATCCATTCCGGCCTTCCCGGAACCGCCAGAAATGCCGGCGGAAGCAGCAGCGGTCGTTTCGGCCTTTGCGCCGTCTCTTCGGCGAGATAGGTCCGCGCCACACGGCGCAGGCATATCTTCTCTTCCAAAGGCGATATTTTCCACCGATCCGGTACCCGCAACGCTCGATCGACGACGGCGTCATCGAGGTACGGCATCCTCACTTCAACCCCGCGCGCCATTGCACACCGGTCCCCCAGCCGCAAGACCCAGGAGGGCAAACGGACGAGAAGATCCGCCGCTGCCGCGGCTTCGAGAGGATTTTGCGGAATCTCCCCGCACCTCCTCCGCACAGCCTCACCGTACCCTGCATAGATTCGCTCCAGTCCCCTCCAATCCCGCTGCTCGTTTCGCATGCACCGCCATGTATCACCGGCTCTGTACCAGTTTCGAGAACGAAGGCTGAAAAACCCGAAATCGGCTTCCACCTCGGCGCTGGGGCAGTCCAGAATCCGCAGCAGTTCTCTCCCCTCGTAACCGGGAATTCCGCTGCCCATCTTGAGGAAGACTCTTCCCAACGCCTGGAGAAGGCGGGGGCGGCGCTTCCACACCTCGCGAACGGCGCTCAAGCGAAAATGACGATACCCCCAAAAGAGTTCATCCGCCCCTTCACCGGAAACCACGCATTTCTCTCCACGTGACCGAACGCGTCCAGCGAGATGAATCAACGCGGCGGCGATTCCGGAAAGAAACGGCTGTTCGCAATACCGCACGGCGGTCCGAAGATGCTCCAAATCCGCGGCCGCAAAGGAAACGACTTCATGAGATTCGATGAAGGGTTTAATCTCCGGCGCGATCCTTTCCGACTCGTCCTCCTCCTCCCCCGGAAAGGCCAGAGAATAGACGGCGCCCTTCTTCGTTCCGGGGTTTCTGAGATGAAGGAAGGTCGCCAGAGTCGAGTCGATGCCGCTCGACAGGTACGCTCCGACCGGACGGTCCGCGGCAGAATGCCGCGCGACGGATTCGCGTAAGGCCGCATCCAAGTGGCCGAGAATCTCTTCCGATCTTTCGAATTTATCCCGGAATTCCGGAAACTTTCTGAAACAAAACTCCCGCTTTCCGTCCCTCCTGAAGACAATGCCACATCCCGGCGGCACCTCCTCGATCTCTTCGAAGAAGGTTCCGGGAGGAAGCGGATGCCCGAAGACGGCCGTCTCTTGAAAGGCCTCGTGCCGCAACCGGACTTGCCCCGGAAAAGCCTCACGAAGGAAGCGTGCCTCGGAGGCGAAAGCCACGCCGTGATCGTGAAGTCTGAAGTAAAGCGGCTTCATTCCCAGGAAATCCCGAAAGAGCACGAGCGCCCTTTCCGCCGCGTTCCAGATTGCGACGGCAAACATTCCCGAGAGACGGGCGGCGCAATCCAGGCCGTATTCCGCGTAGAGCGGCAGAATGACTTCGCCGTCGCACGTGTTACGAAAGACGTGCCCCTTCTTCTCCAACGCGTTCCGCAATTCGTTGTGGTTATAGATTTCTCCGTTGAAAACGGCAACGAGGGGGAGTGATTCGAAACGGTACGGCTGATGTCCTCGCTCGGGATCCATCAGAGCCAGCCGGTTCGCGCCGAGCGTGCAGTGTTGCTCTTCGTGAATCGCCGCGCCGTCGCCTCCTCGATGCGCCAACCCTCGAACCATCTCCCAGACCCGCCGCCTCCGTCGATCACCGGAGCCGTTCTTCCACTCGACAATGCCCGCGATTCCGCACACGGTACCGCGAACCCGCTATTCCAAAGCGAGGATCTCTTCCGAAGTCAGCGTGAAATTCTTCCGCAACTCGTCGGAAATCACCTCATAGACCTTCTTCTCGATGAAAAACTCAACGATCTCCGATTGAAGCCCCCCGAATTTCGCCTCGGTCCTGAGTATCTCCAGAGCCTTTTCGACCGGCATCGCGCGCTTGTACGGCCGATCCATCGCGGTCAGAGCCTCGAAGATATCCACGACCGCCAGCATCCTCCCTTCAAGAGGAATTTCCTCCTTGCGCAAACCGGACGGATACCCCTTGCCGTTGAGTTTCTCATGGTGCGTTCCGGCGATGATCGGTACATTCTTCAAATCATCGGTCCACGGAATTCGTTTCAGTATCTCCAAAGAATGCGCGACGTGACTCTCGATCTCCTTCCTCTCCGCCTCGGTCAGATTCCCCTTCCGAACAGAGAGATTCTCGAACTCGAAGTCATCCAGAAGAGGTCTCGTTTGCCCCGCGACGACAATGGGAATTCCCGCGATCTCCTTCAACCGCTCGTATCGCTCGTCTTCAAGGAAACCGGGAATGTTCACCTCGCTGATAAAGCGGAATATCTCGTCCCACTCCTCCGCTCGCTCCGGCTCGCGCATCTTCTGAAGTTCGATACGGAGGCGGATCGTCTCGAGGCGGTCGTCCGAAAGTTTGTTCGCCTTCGTCAGAACGTGCTCGCGCACCCCGATCTTACCGATATCGTGAAGCATCGCAGCGTAGAAGACCTCCCGGATCTGATCCCGGTCAAAATGAACGTCCTTCCAAAATCCCTCCTGACATTTATCGATCCGCTTCGCCAACACAACCATATAGGCGGCGATCCTCTGGGAATGGCCCGCGGTGGTTTTGTCGCGGGATTCGATCGAGGCCGCCGAGGATTCGACGATCCCCCGTAATAATCGCTCAATTCCCTCGTATAACGAGGCGCGTTCAATCGCGATCGCGGCCGCCGCCGCGAGGATGTTGAGAAAATCCTCGTCGTAGTTCGTGTACGGCAGCACGCAGCGGTCCGCATCCTCTGGCGATCGTACGCGCTCCTCCCATGCCGTCTTTCGATTGATCAATTGAACAACACCGATGATCTCGTTCTTCTGATTCTTCAACGGCGCCGCGATCATCGAGCGCGTTCGATACCCGAATTTCTTGTCGAAGTCCGCGTTGAAGTGGAACGGATAAGAGGCGTCGATCGCGTAAACGTCGGCGAAGCGGAGAGTCTCGCCCGTCTTCGCCACATAGCCCGCGATCGTTGAATCCGAGATCGGAATCGTGAAACTCGTGAACGGAATCTCGCACGAGTCCGTCTGTGCGACGGCGAAGCGCAACGTCTCGTATTCCTCCACCAGATAGATGCTTCCCGCATCCGAAACCGTCGCCTCCCGCAACGTCCGTACCAGACGATCGAGGAGGTCATTAAGCGAAATCTTGTGGGACAAAAGCCCCATCATCTCGACCAAGCGCTGTTCCCGACCCCGATACCGTTCCAGTTCGTCTTCGATCCGTTCTTTTTCTCTCTCCATAACGCGGAATTTTCGCAGGTTTCCTTCCTTCGGTCCAGAGCGCATTTCGTCGCTGTCAACGCAAAGCTGAAATGTCTTGTTGGTCCACAATTGGGACGCCGTTTATGGTGGTCTTCCCGCGTTCCCGTGCTCCGCACGGGAACGCGCCGCTCCCGATCCGCGCTATTTCATCGGCTCACTCCGCCCCCTCCTTCCTCCTTTCCTTTTCTCTCTTCTCTCTTCTCTCTTCTCTCTTTTCCCTTCTCCCTCCTCCCTCCTCCCTTCTCCCTTTTTCCTTTTGCCCTTTTCCTTTTGCCTTTTTCCTTTTCCCTCTTGTGTGACTTTTTTCCTATTGCTTTCTTGATCCGCCGAGACCTAAAATTAGAAATGATGCCATCGGAGATTTCATCTCTTCGTTCCTGCTGGGGAAATCGCCGCGGCTGTAGACGGCTTCGCGGTACAATCGGTCAATATATGGTCGAATTCGGCCTGACGATCACCGTCTTCGTCTTCATCGTCCTGGCCTGCGTCAACCTCATTCTGATCGGGTACAATCTCGACACGGCGCAGCGAGCCGCGTGGGAGGCGGCTCGGAAAGCCGCGGTCGGCGCCTCGAACTCCCAGATCGCCGACGTCATCTACGATCAATTCGCCACAAAAATGTTCTCGTCCTTCATTCTCATCTCGAAGCCGAATTTCGATCCGACCAGTTTCGTCGTTCCCAACGATCTGCTCTACCGCGTCGAGGGATTTCCGGTTCAGATCAATCTCGGTTATACCACCGGAATGTCACTCGGACCGCTGGGAAACCTTGAACTGACCTTTCCCGTCTCCTCGAAACTCCGCGTTATTACCCATAACGACGAAGACCAAGACGGTCTCAACGATGCCGTAGAGGCCTTCCCGAACGATCACGACAACGACGGAATCGTTGATTCCTCAGACTCCGACGTCGATAACGACGGAATCATCGACAGTCTGGACAAGGGAACCATACGCTGGAACGGAGCGGCTTACGTCATCAACACCGGAAGCGGGGAAGTCCCGAATCCCTCGCTGGCGAACGGGCGGTTCGCGACGCGGATTCTCTGGCCGCTTTCCGACGGCAGCACCTTCGTGGAGAATTGGCCCTACCTGCCGCGGGCCATTCCGCGGGACCTTTCCGGGGTCGAAAACACGAATCTCTACATCACGGTCGATCTCTCGTATGACGCCGACAACGATGGATGGTCGGATCGCTATGTTCCGTACTAGACGCTCTTTACCCCGGCGAGGCATTGAAACTCGGTCCCTCTCGGAATCCGGCCAGGCGCTGATCGAACTCTATTTCGCCATCATCCTCTTCTTCTTCGTCTCGATCGCGCTGTTCGAGATCGCCGTGGTTTACCACAACGTCAATACCGTCAACAACGCACTGAAACAGGGCGCCTGGGTCGCCTCGATGGGCGGAACGGACGAGGACATCGCCGCGGCGATCTCGGACGCCGATACCCAGGTGATCCACTCCAGCTTCTTCGATCACTATGTCACGAATTTCGCAATCACGGTCTGGACAATGACACCCACCGGTGAGGTTCAGATCGCCCCCCAGGCCATCACGCATGACGGAGGTCTTTCGCCGGGGAGGCCTGATCGCGCCGCCTACGTTTACCGCGCCCAGGGAAACAATATCCGACTTGGGGTCGATTATACCGCCGGGTTCGTCTCCCCCTTCTTCGGCGCCGAACCCGTCTTTAAGATCGACGTGCCTTTGGTCGCCAGCCAGGCCATCATCGCCGAGAACGACGACGATCGCGACGGCCTAGTCGATCTCTACGAACCGGAACTTTTCATCGGAATGGCGGATTGGCCGGACACTCAATGGATGCCGATCGATCATATGGACAGCGGGGTTTCGGACAAGGCGAGTGCCAACATCGACGGCGATACCTACGCCGACGCCGTGGAGCAGGGATTTGCGCTCTACGATTACGACAACGACGGCTGGATCGACCGGAACGACCCCAACGACAATCTCCTCAAACACCCCGTCATCGGAGGTCAGAAAATTACGCTTTGATCCCTCGTTTCTCCCGCGCCGAAGACCGCTCGGCCGGGACCCGACCACTTCCTCCAATGCGCATCTTTTTTCACTCTCTTTATGACTTTTTTCCTCTTGGCATTCGAAATGTCGCATCCGTACAATTAAAAATGAGGACGCTGGTCTTGTCTGTTACACGGGCGGTCGAACCGCGGTAAAAGAAAGGTGAGGTGAGGACGATGGTCGTTTGGTCGAAAAGGAATCACGGAGAAGAGTCGGATTCGGAAAGGGAACCGTTCCACAGACACCGCACTCGAACGATTCACCGGCGCCGTCAAGAAGGTTCCTATCTTGTCCTTGCCGCCTTCGTACTCGTGATGCTTCTGCTGGCCGCCCTGCTCGGCGTCGATATCGCCCGGAAATACCGTCTCGAACAACTGGCCCAGGATGTCGCCGATGCAGCGGCTGTAGCCGGAGCCTTAGCCCTGCCGGACGTTCCGAAATCCCGCACCGTCGTCGAACGATATATTCAGCAGGTCGCCGGCAATTGGTACCAACCCGATACAGTCAACGACATCCAGATCGCCGTCGCACCCGACAACTCCTCCGGAACCGTCGGCGTTCTCGTGAAGGGAATGTGGACGGCGCAATTCATGCCGCGCTGGCTCGGAAACACCGATTCCACCTACGCCATCAGCCGGTACGCGATCGCCGTGATGAAGATGACCTGGGAGAGCGAGACGACGGCCGGTCCCTACAAGGACGGAAACTTCGGCGATTACGCCCTCTTTCTCGGAGATACGACCCTCTCGTCGCATTTCGACGGAAACGGAATGTGGACGATCGGATCCGCTCATCTCAATGCCTGCGCCGACGTATCCCCTCCCCCGGCGCAATACCCCGACATTGATTCGGGAACTTTCGAGGCTCAATGTTTTGACAACGGCGGCGTGGACGGCGCCACGGAGGTTCCGACGAATTATATCGAACCTCCCATCGTCGATCCGGGCCAATTCGTCGCCGACGTCACGCTCGACAAGAACGACCCGGCCGTCACGGCCTACTATACCGGCCGTGCGCCGCTCGTCCTCGATAATGGCCCGGATGGGCTTTACGGCACCGCGGACGATATCACCCATCCCAATGTCGATGTCGAATATTTTCCGGCCGGGAATCCTGACTGGAAAATTACAACTCACCCCAATAATATGAACATCACCGGGACCGATGTCGGGGGTGTCAACATCGGAAACGGACTGGACATCAATGTCGTCGGCGATCTGGACCTCGAAGGCCCTCAGGGAGGTGGCGGACCCGCCACCCAGAAGTATTGGTATGGTTCCTTCGTGGTATCCGGCAAATTCACGAATCTGACCAACAACTCCGAAATTCGTGCCGTCCGCGAAGACCTCGCCGTTGATGGCAAGGACAATCCGGGTCTGGCTATCCATTCCGGTTCCGCCTTGTCGGAAAACGATGTCACGTTCACCGATAACGGTAAAGCCCTAAACGTTTACGGTCTCCTTTACACGAAGGGAATCGCCGAATGGAATGGAACTATGAGCAACGAATCTTCAAGCGATCCCGGAAGCAGCGGCGGTTACGATGCCGACGGGAACGGCTTTGTCAAAGGCGCCCTCTACGCCCATGGGCTCGATGTCAACGGCACCAACTTCAAGGTCTGGTACGACGAGGGGTTGATCAAGGGGCCTGACGCCGAGAATTCCCAATCACCCTTGCGTCCCTCTCTTCCCCGAGTCGCGCTGCTTGAATAGCCGCCGAAAAGCAAGAGGGCACGACACCGGCGAGCCATCCAATCAAGCATGGATTGCGGATTCTCCCGTCTGCGAAACGCGAATCCGCCCCGCAGGTTGGAGAACCTGCGTTTCCTTTCTGCAGGCAGGATGCCTGCGCTCCCAGGTTCGAAAACCATTGCTGCACTTCTTTCCCGCCGTCGAGCGCGATTTCCAGTTTTTACGTTCCCCCTCTTTACGGACTCTTGTTTCTATTGCGAGTGAGTTTTCGATACTCTTCAACACTGATCATTCCATTTCGAAAATAGAGATCATAGACCATAAAGGCAACCGCTCGATCCTTCCACCGCGCCGCAATTTTATCGAAAAGGTTCTTGAGACGTTCCACCTCGTCTTTCTTCAAAACGGGAGAAGAGGCGCTGACGGCCGCCGTGGCGATCTCAGGATCGGTCGAGGCCAGCGGGAAGCGTAGCACACGCACCCCTTCACTTCGTTCCGTCGGAAGAATCACCGCCCAGCAACTCAAAGCGTTCTTCACCACGGCCGGATCGCGGTCGCGCAAGGCGGAACCGACGAGATTCATCACCCCGGGCTCGCCGCGGAACTTCGGCAAGGTCGCGGCCGCTATTGACCGCACCCGTGGTTCGCGATCCACAAGCAAACGTGCAATATAGTTTCCGGCATTCTTGACCTGGTAATTTCCCAAGAGACGAACCGCTTCGATGCGTATCTCCGCGTTCCGATCGAAAAGCATTTTTCGGATAATCGGCGCCGCCCGTTTCTGATCCGCGGCCATAATGATATTCATTCCCTTGATCTTCTCGGCGATCGCCTTGGACTGAAGTTTCTTCATTCCAATCGGGAAGGGATCGCGACGCAATCGATCGTCGGGGCGCTCGGCCTCTTCCTTGATCTCCTTCATCGCCGATTCCGTCCTCAACTCCTCCGGCTCCGCCGCCGTCAACTCCATCTGGTACATAACCGCCACGAAGAGAAGGATCAACAGCGCCGCGCCCGCCATCAACCAAAAAACCGTGACGAAGGTCTTGGTTCCCTTGTCAAGCTGCTTCGCCTTCGGTAATCCTTTTCCCGGTTCCATACGCCTCTCCCGTTTCCTTCAGCGATCCCCGGCGAAAGTCATCAATCCAGGGACACGTACCTTTTCAGAGCAACGCGATATTCCGGCTCGACATCCACAAACTGAACCCCCAACCCGTAGGAACCGTCCGGAAGAAGCGTGGAACGAACGACACGCCCTTTCGCCGAAAAGGACCTTTGAGCGCTGGGGAGGGAAATCTTCATCAGCGCTTCCTTCCCCTCCTCGATGTGTTTCGGATATCGGAAACAGAGTCCTCCCATTCCGGCGTTCATCACCATGGCCACGATCGGCTCGGACATCCCTCCGCGCCGAGCGCCGAATCCATGCCCCGCCCCCTTTTCGATGTCGTCTCCAAAATCGACCTGGACGACAAACTGAACCGGAAAGCGCGGAGCCCGTCGGCGATCTTCCTCCGCTTCCTTCTTCTCCTCTCGTTCCTTCTGTTCCGCCTGGAGTCGCCGCGCCTTCTCGGCCGGCGTAATCGCCACACTCCGCGGAAAAAATCCTCCGCATACTTGACAGTACCACAACTCACAGATCTTTTGATGATTGGCGTCGAAACAGTCCGTAACCTGAGACACACGGCGATCAAAACAAAACGGACACTCCCCCTCATCCGCCGCCTGAAGCCTCTCCTCAGCGGCAACCGGCATCCGGTTCGTTATTTCTTTCTCTTCGTCACTCATTTCGTCCCTTCCTTCTTCTCCCTTCAACGTGCCGTTTCGCTTCCCCCAGCCACGCGGCCGCACGCCCGCCCGGCTTCGAATCCTCCCTCTATTCTTTCCCTTTTCCTTTCGCGCCCTGGAGGATTCGGCCTTCACTCCGGTCGCTTCCTGCGTCCTCCGTTCCGGCCCCGCCGGTCTCGCTCTCGCGCCCTCCTTGGCGCTCGGCAGCCGTCGGGCTGCACGCTCGCCCGGCTTCGAATCCTCCCTCTATTCTTTCCCTCTTCCTTTCGCGCCCTGGAGGATTCGAACCTCCGTCCTTCTGATTCGTAGTCAGACGCTCTATCCAGCTGAGCTAAGGGCGCTGGGTTGAAATTATCGGTTTCGTGTCACGTACCTCTCTTCAAGGTCCGAAGCGCTTCCTCGTTCAGTCCCTTCTTCGTCTTGCTGGAACCGTACTTCACCGCTTCTGAAGCAAGATCGTCCGTCAATGCGATATTCATTTTCTTAGAGAGGAATATACGTAGCGTGCGTTCAAATGTCAATCGGCGGCGCATAGAATGCATCTCCGCTGTTGAAGTTCCGCTTCGTATTCGGCCTAGGTACGGAGCGGACGTTCGTGGAAGGCCTTCCTAAACCGGTTCCCGCAGGCAAGATGCCGGCGATTCCGGGGATCGCGCTTCGACACCGGCTTCTTATCTCCCGTCCTGGCAACGGCTCACCGCCGATCCGTGCCCTATCCTTCGTGCCGCAGTTTTCTCTTTCGCAAAACCCGATCACCTTTATAATTTCTTCCATGATACCGAAGCCCCGAGAGAGACGACTTCCAGCGTCGGAACCCGATTCCGGCTTCACTTTGGCCGAAATCCTTGTGGTCGTCGTCATCATCGGAATCCTGGCCGCCTTCGTACTTCCGCGTTTTGTCGGGAAGACCGAGGAGGCCCGACTGACGGCGGCCCGCGGCGAGATCGCCGCCCTGGCGACGGCCCTGCGGAACTACAACATAGATCACGACCGCTTTCCCACGACCGACGAGGGACTCGAGGCCCTGTTAAAAAAAGACAAGGACGGCCATGGGCCGTATCTCGAGAAAACCACTGCGGTCCCCACCGATCCGTGGGGGAACCCCTACCATTATCTCCAACCAGGGGAACACAATTACGACTACGATCTCTGGTCTTCCGGGCCCGATGGTCTTTCGGGCACGGACGACGACATCGGAAACTGGCAATAACGTTCCTTTCCGTTTCGGGCAATCGTCGCGGTTCGCTTTTCCGCAGCCGCCCCCTGTTCCGCGACACCCCTTCCGGTTTTACCCTCGCCGAGATTCTCGTCGTTCTTGTCATAATCGGAATCCTCACGCTCTTCATGATCCCCCGATACGAGGCGATCACGAGCGCGGGAACGGAGAACCGCGCTTGGAGAATTTTGGCCGCGACCATCACGGAGGCGCAGGATTACGCGGTACTCCTCGGACGCCCGGTTCGGATCGTCTTCGATTTCTCGCAACATCGCGTCTTCGTACCGGAAACGCACATTGCTTTCACGTGGAACGAAGAACTATCGATCGCGGTTCGGGGGGAAAAGGACGTTTCCTTCCGCTCGCGGGGGCGGTTCGAGGTTCCCGTGGACGCCCGCGGACGAACGCCTCGTTTCTCAGTCCGGATCGAGCACAAAATCAAATCGCTCAATCCGTTCACGGGATTGCTCGAGGAACGGACGTGATGTTCCCGACGCTTCCCCTTCTCCGGTGCATGGCGAAAAACGCGCGCTTTTTGCCGGATCGTGCCAAGCCTTCCCCGAGCGGAAACCCACACCTGGTCGGGGGAGCTGAAGGGTGATCCTCCACAAACCCGTTTTTGCAGACAAGATGCCGGCGCTCCCAGGAAGTCCTGTTTACCGGAATTCAATCCTGCGGGCAATTCGCCGTTCCTCCCCCAGGCCACCCGACTCAACATGCGCCGAAGGACGGCGCCTTTCTCCGGCGTGGTCGGGGTTCACCTTGGCGGAAGTCCTCGTCGCGACAGCCGTGCTCGCCGTGCTTACCGTGGGCATTCTCGGGTCGCTTCTCGTAATGACGGGACAGACGAAGCGGTTCGCGGATGACGTTCAACTCGTCTACCTCGCCCGCGCTCTTGCCTCCGATATCGCGCTTCGCGGGATTCCCCGGAAGCGAACCGGCTCCTTCGATACCCATCGCGATTATCATTGGACGATCGAGATGGACGAGCCCGACCTTTCGAACCTTCCGCTCGGAAAAGAAGCCGACGCGATCCGTTCCCTGACCCTCACCGTCGAAAGTCCCCATCACATCATGATCCGAATGCGGATGTGGGCTCCGACGAATCCACGATGAACCGTCGGGGGAGCGCGCGGCGTTTTTGTCGCCCACGCGGCCTGACGCTGCTGGAGGTTTTGTTGGCCCTGACGATCGGTGTGCTGGTCTTGGCTTCCCTACAACAAATCATGGCTTCCGTGACGCGGTTGGAGGATTCCGTCTCGCGGATGTCCCGAGAGGACCGCATCGCGCGACGCCTCCTCGATTCCCTCGCCCGTGAATTCATTTCGCTTCTCTATCCTTCCGATACGATCCCCCTCCTTACCCGAAACTTCGGTGACCGGGATGAAGTGACCTGGTGGACCTCGGCGGAGGAGACGCCGAAACGCGTCACCTATCGTTGGGAGGGTGACCGACTCGTTCGAATCTCCCGGACCTCACCGTCACTCTCGCCTCCCGTGGTGGATGTAATTCCGGACGTGACGGGACTTGGACTCCGTTACTACGGTAAGGAAGGGTGGAGCGCGGAGTGGAAGAAGGATCAGCCTCCCCGGGGTTTGGCGATCGAACTTCGGATCGGACGGAAGCATTACGGAACGATCGTGACGCGATGAGAAGATACGCGACGGCGGACCGAGTAACGCGCCGGAAGAAAAGCACCGGAGAAGACCGAGCCGGAGCCGTCCTGATCGCGGTTTTGGCGATAACGGCACTGGCCGCCGCCATCACGCTCGAAATCGCCGCGCTGGTCCGTGTTGATGGGGAAAGGATCCGCTCGGAGCGGGATCGATTGCAGGCGGAACTCTATGCACGCGACGGCCTCCTCGCCGCCCGCCTCCTCCTTGCCGCCGACCGGAACGGCCGGGACGATCTTTTGGAACCGTGGGCGCAGCCGTTGAACCTTTCCCGCCCCGGAGCAAAGGTCGCAGTGCGGATTCGCGACACCAACCGCTTCTTCCCGATCCATACGCTCGTAAAACCGGACGGACGACTCGATATCGCACGGCGGGATCAGCTGGAGCGGCTTTTCGCGCTCCTCGCTCGTCCCCACAATCTGGCGGATCGCATCGCGGATTTCATCGACCCCGACGACGCTCCGCTGGCGAACGGAGCCGAACGTGATCGGTATTTCGCCCAGGATCCTCCCACGCTTCCCAACAACCGGCCGCTTTACCATCTCTCGGAACTGGGCCGGGTCCTGGGAATGACGGACGAAATCGATTCCGACCTGGTCGCACGCCTCACGCTCTTCGGCTCCGGCTCGGTCAATGTCAACACGGCGAAGCCGGATGTTCTGGCGGCGCTCGCGCCGTCCCTTACGCTTGCCGACGCCGGAAGAATTCATTCGCAGGCCCGGCTTCACCCCTTCAACGCGGTCGAGGACGTGAAGCCGTACACGGATTTGACGGACGAGGAATTCGCGGAATTGGCGCCGTATCTTTCGGTCTCTTCCGATGCGTACCTCGTTACGGCAACCGCGAAAAAAGGGCGGGCCAAGGTAACCTTGACGGCGGTTCTGAAACGGTCCCCGAACGGCGACTTGCTCCTCGAAAGGGAGGAGATTCGCTGAACGCTCGCCGCGGAAAACTTGACCTCGGAACGCCTCCTTTCCCTTCTCCCTTTTGCCTTTTGCTTTCTTCCTTTTGCCTTCTTCCTTTTGCCTTTTCCGGATGCGTCAACCTCATTTTCCGCTACACTAACCGGCGTCGGCCGAAAGGCGGAGATGATCGGCGGACGGAAATGCGGGCGAAGAGAAGCAAGGAGCAGCGGCATTGAAACGGATCATCGTCATTCTATGGCCGGAAGGAAAGGCGGGGTTGATCGAGCATCGTGCTACCGGAACCCGCTTGATCTCCTCTTTCGAGGACGAAACGGATTCGCCGGAACCACCCGCGGCCAATAGAAGCGAATTCGGAAGTACGGAGCCGGAAGGGGAGAAGGCCGGCACATTGGAGGAAGCGTCGGAGGCGCCCAAGAGGGAAAGTGGTCTTAGCGCCGAGAAACGGTTTCCCGCCGACTGGTTCGCGCCCGTTCCGGCCGTCAGGATCCTTTTCACGGGCAAGACCTTCTACCGGGAGACCTTCATTCCTCCGGTTGAACCGGAGGAATTGCTCTCAACAGTCCTGAGTGAACTCGAGACCACATTACCCTTCCACGTGGAAGAAACCGCGATCTGTTTTCCTTCTGAGAGACCCAGGAGAAACCGTGAGGTTTTAGCGGCGGTAACCGGAAGGAAATTTCTCACGGCCGCCGAAGCCTGGTATTACGCCCGCGTTCCGGACGGGATCACTCCTCCAAAGCCGGAGTGGATCGGCCCGGTGCCCGCCGTCATGACCAAACCGGACGACGGCGGCTATGACTATGATTCCTGGAGCGGATTCGCTTCGGGCGGACGTTGGCGGCTCTGCCAGTGCGGCCCCGACAGGGAAATGCGCCACGAAGTTCTTCTTTCCGCGCTCGATAAATCTCCCCCTCTCGCCTGGAAGAAATACGAGGCGATAGAGTTGTTTTCACGCGCAGGCGGAAGCGCGCCACGGGGGGCTTGGGTGGCGAAACCGCGCCGGAGAGCCTTTTTCTTTCGGCATTTCACCTCTTTCCTGGCGGCGATTACGATCCTTCTTTTACTTGCGGGAGGAGGACTGCGTCTGCGAACCATCCGTGCCGACGAGAAACTTTTGCACGCGGAAATGGAGAAGGCCTTTCATCGAGCGCTGCCGGCGAAGAGGATGGTGGCGCCGGAGGAACAATTGCGTCGCGCGCTGAAGGGAATCCGTTCCGAACGGGATTCCCTTCTGACTCGGTTGGAGAAACGGGGTTCGGCCTTGAACGCATGGAGCCTTTTGGCGGACGCGGCCGAGGGACTGGATCTGACATTCGATGACGCCGGAATCGGAGAACACACCATCAAGGTCTCCGGCCGATGCGCGGGAATCGCGGAGGCGCAACAGTTCGCCACGCGGCTCAGGGAACGAGCCGGGAAATACCTTCCCGGCGAAGAACTCGTCGTTTCCGATCCGGACGTTCAACGTTCGGGAGACCGTTTCGACTTCTCGATCGAGGCTCGGCGGAAATGAACGAATCTTTTCGCGAATTTCTCGCCTCTCCGGTTCTTCGGATTCTGGGATTTGTCCTCCTCGCCGTTGCCTTTCTGGCCGGCTCGGACCGCCTCGCGGCGAATTCCGCTCGCGTGCGTGCGTTGCGCGCGCAAGCGGAAAAGATCGAACGTTTCGCGAAGGAATATGTTCGACTCCGGTCCGAAGTGAACCGGATCCACGCGAGAATCGCGGAGACGCCCGCCGCGGTCAAACTTGTTCAGGATAAGGGAACAGCAAGCGGCATCTCGATCCGATCCGTCAGCAGCCTTCCGGAAACGGAGGGGGAATCTCGGATTTCGCTTTCCCTCCGCGACCTCGAACCCGATCGTCTCTTCACATATCTGGCGTCTCTGGAAACGTCCGGTCCCGGAATCGTCGTGCGCGAGTTGACGATCCGCCGCTCGCTCGATCGCAACGATCGACTCGACGCCGATGTCATCCTCGGCTACCTTTCCGGAAAGGAATGGCGCGTTCCAAGGAAGGAAGAGCGGGACTCGAAGATGTTGTCGGGCGGGAGAACCTCCGAAATTTGATGGACCGCTGTTGAACGAAAGGGGCCTCGAAAATGAGCGATTGGGATGACGAGAAGGCACTGGAGACTCGGAACGAGAGCGAGGAAGAGGCGGGGGCGCCTCCGGAGCCCATCAGCCGGGCGCTTCTCTTCGCCTTCTTTTCCGTTCTCTTCCTCACGATCGTCAGCCAAGCCTTGGCTCTCTACAACGCCGGCACGCTCTCCGACCTTTTGGGAAAGAGTCTGACCGAGGAAGCCACTCTGCGCGACTTGACCCTGGCCTTGATGGACCTCGAGGCCGGCTCGCGGGCGTTGGCTTCACGAATGCGCGGCAACGAGGAAGCGACGACCACATACACGATCGCGGTGAGCCGGGCGTCGGATATCCTGGCGCGCAAGGAACCCCTCGCACCGGAATGGGAGCGTGCCCGCGAAACGCTCACGGCCGCGCTTGAGGACCTCCGAGCCCGCGATCAATTATGGCGGCGAATGAAGGAGGACGCAGCGGCGCGGCGGCCCCTAAAGGCCGTCACGGAGACGCGGGTGTTGGTCGAGGCGCAGGAGGAGTTGCGTAGCGCCGCGGCGGGAAGTCGCTCCAGGCTCGAATTGCTCCACAAGGCGATCCAACGGCAATCGCGCATCCTCGACCGCTCCCTCCTCTTCATCGCAACCGCCATGGTCCTGACAGGAATTCTTCTCGCGTTTCTCTGGAAGCGCGTCATCGCCTTGCACTGATGACCGTTCAACGCCTGATCGTCTTTACGTTGGCCGGCGCGTTCTACTTCGTCCTCTTGATCTACGTCGCCAGCGAACTCTATTACAACCATACCTACTGGCGCCTCATCCTGAAAAAGAAACGCCGGCACCGCTGGGAATCCCTTCTCTGGTTTGAACGCATCGTCCTTGTCACACTCGGCCTTTCGGTCATTCTTGTCTCCTATTTCGGATTTTAACCGGAAAGCGGCAAGTAACATTGACCACCGGGACCGTGTAAGTCGCTCGAAAAGGATATCCGCCAGCGGTGCACAGGGAACACGGAGAAGGCACGCCCCCCGCGGCGCGACTTGTCATCGCGGGGCTTCTTCGATAGCGTAGAGATATGGAAACCACCCCGTTCACTCACGTTGTCAAGCGAGACGGATCCGTCGTTCCCTTCACGGACGTGCGAATCACGAACGCGATCTATCGTGCCGCGATCGCCGTCGGAGGGCGCGACCGGCGCACCGCCGAATATCTCACGACGCGGGTCATCCGATATCTTCTGAAGAAACCCGAGATTGCCGATCCGCCGCACGTCGAGCAGATTCAAGATGCGATCGAGAAGGTCTTGATCGAACAGGGCCACGCACAAACGGCCAAGGCCTTCATCCTTTATCGGAACGAACGAGCGCGGAACCGTGCCGAGCGCGAAACTCTTGGCGACAGCCCCGCCCGTGGCGACGGCATTCCTTGGCGCAAGGTCTGGAAGTCGCTCAACTGGGCGATCGATCACAACGTCTTCACCGTCGAACAACTTAATGCTCGGGTCACCGACGGCTCTTTCCGGGAACTGGTACGGGAATGCGAGGAGGCCTATCAACTGGACATTGCCCGCGCCGCGGATCGGATTCTACGGCGGCGGGACGAGATTCGCTTCGTGATCGTGGCGGGCCCGAGCTCCTCGGGTAAGACCACCAGCACAATCAAAGTCGCCGAACATCTTCGAAATGAGGGGTTCGTCTTCGTGCCGTTTCACGTGGACAATTATTTTCTTGATCTGGAACTTCACCCAAAGGACGAACACGGAGATTATGACTATGAAACCCCGGAAGCGATCGACCTCGAATTGCTCAATAGAGACCTGCGAGCGCTTTACGAAGGGAAGGAGGTTCGTCCACCGTTCTTCAATTTCAAGACGGGGAAACGCGAAGGAACCGCTCCCCCCGTCCGGATCGGTCCCGGTGAAATCCTCTTGATCGACTCTCTTCACGGCCTTCACGATCCGGTAACGGCGGGCATACCGAACGAGGCGAAATGCCGTCTTTACATCGAGCCGCTCCTTCAGTGCCGCTCCCCCGATGGAGGCTATATTCGCTGGACGGACATCCGACTGATCCGTAGGATCGTCCGAGACAGTCGCGACAGGAACGTCGCGCCGAAACAAACGCTGGAACATTGGCACTACGTGCGCCGATCGGAACTTCGCTACATCGTACCGCACGCAAACTCCGCCGATTATGTCATTAACAGTTCTCTTCCCTATGAACTTCCCCTCTGGGCCGCGCGCGTAGGCAATCTTTTCCGCCAATGGACACAGGAGTATACCGATAATACGGAACACGCCGATGCGGCCCGGCGTGCGGCGCGAGTCTCGAAATTGCTTGACTCCCTCTCTTCTTGGGAAGACGAAACGGTGATCCCTAAAAACGCCTTGTTGCGGGAATTCATCGGAGGCTCGTCCTACGATTACAGTGGAGTATAAGATCTGCTGGGAAATAAATGATATTCGATGGACCAAAGTCGACCGCGCCTGGCCGAATCGTTTCAAAAAGAGGATTTTTTTTGCCTTGCGGGAAAAGGATGGTAAAATAAATTTTGGTGGCGGTTTGCACCGTGAAACAGTTTCCTTCGGCAAATTCAAATACCAGCGGGCCGTCGCCGTCGGGGCGTAGCGCAGTCCGGTAGCGCACCTGAATGGGGTTCAGGGGGTCGGAGGTTCAAATCCTCTCGCCCCGACCAGTGGCAATCCTTGAAAAAAAAACGAAAATCCGGCAAAAAGTTCCTCTCTTTTTCCCCTCTCTCTTTCTCGAACAAAATTGGCAAAATGGAAGAATGACACCTTTTCCCGACACCTTTTCCCCCTTTTCGCTTGTCCTGGAGAGGGAGTTTGCCGTACAATGCGTTCCTCTCATCGTCCCCATCGTCTAGGCAGGCCTAGGACATCACCCTTTCACGGTGAAGACACGGGTTCGAATCCCGTTGGGGACAGATTTCCACGGGATTCCATTGACTTCCACGTTTCCCCTCGGTGCGCTACGCTCGCATCCGGTGTTTTCCTTTATTCTTCCCTTCCTCTTTTTCTTTTCTCCATGTTCGATGATCCTGAATCAATAAACGCGTTTTTTCGCAAATCTCCAGGAGGGAGATAAACCCGCACCATTCGAGCCTCATACTTCCTTCCCCACGGAGGAGCTTCCGGAGGCGAGAGAAAGACACGACCACGGGTTCTTTCAATAACATGCCAATCCGCCGCCTGAACCACAAAGAACCCGATGAGCGGCCCGCTGGTCGTGGCATGAACCACATTCGAAGAGTCACTGGAAAGTGTAGGAAAAGAATCGGTCGCCAGGTTCGTTCCCTCGTACGCGTCGCGACACCGGATGACGTAGTAATAGGTCTCGGCCATGGCAAGTCCCGTCGTTCCGCTGTCGTCCACGAAGGTGTTCTCCTTGCCGTCCAACGCGGCTATCAATCGAAACGGACCGGACTCACTCAGACTCCGGTAGATCAGAAACTGCCCTCCCGCCAAAACATCCGCCGCCTTGAAGGCCTCTCCATTCTGACCCCAAAACCCATAAGGATCTCCCCAAACGAGCCGAATTTTCGTTTCTCCCTCCGGAAACGCCGAAAAGGAAGAGACGATGCCCGGAGTTTCCCCGAAATTGTTGAAGACCCAAAGCGTGTCTCCCGGAGGAATCGTCGTTGGAACGGAGAGAATTCGCCGCGCATCGAAGGTGAGCCCTACGGATCCGTAATATGCTGAAACGGTATCGTTCACCGTAACGCCGTTTGTCGAAGCCCGGATGAAACCGCTTGTGGGTACGACATCGTAATATTCGTTGAAATCCATCAAACCGCCGGGCGCGGGAAATCCGGCATTGGCAAAAAAGAGATAGTTGTATTTTTGTCCCCGCTGAAGGCCGATAATCGCCTCATAGGTACCATCGCCGACCGCGGTCATCGTCATCGGCCCTTCCGTAATCTGACTTCTTCCGGCATCCTTCCAACAAGAGACGTCCAAGCCCGGTTGGACCACGATCGTCTTTGTCACCTGCGCCCACGTGTCACGCGCCGTCTGAGCATAAGTCGAAGGGGCCGCGCAGAGAAAGAGCGCTATCGCTACCGCGATCCGGAACACAGATCGGCTCATCTCCAAACCACCTTCGGCCTTCGAATCCGATCCGCATCCGGCCGCTCGACGCGAAACCGTACCCAAATCGGCTCATTCGGCATCACTACCAGCATCTTCGACGGCGGACTCTCCAACTGAAACGTCCCCGCATCGACCGAACGAATCACGTAATAGTAGGTCTCTCCGTTCGTCAGATTGGAATCGGTGTAATACGTATTGGTCGTCGGAGAAGGAGTCAGTCTATGAAAAGTGGTATCGGAGGCCGATGCGCGATCGATGACGTAGGCGTACACATCCACGCTGGAATCCCCAGTCCAGCTGAGATATGCCTTTTTATTTCCAGGATAACCGGCCGGCGATCTTACTCCGGCGGGCTCCTCCTCCCAATCTTCCTGCCGAGTTACGCTGGCTTGCTCCGAGGGGGTCCACTCCCTCTTGAGCGAATTCGTCTGAAAATTTGCTTCCTCGACCGTTCCGTTGTTGTAGCTGTACTTATACGTCAGTTGCACGCCGGCAAAGACTCCCAATGTGACGGACCACTGGCTTCCTCCGATGCTCGAAAGTTTAACCCGCGACGGACTCGGGCCCATTGTCGCCGCATTCCCCGAGATTTCGACCGAAGACGGCGACACATTGCCCAAATCAAGAACGAAGGTCGCCGCGACAAGATACGCGGAAGCCGTGTCGCTCCCCGAGGATTGGTTGTTCGCATTGTCGATGGCAACGACGCGGTAGTAATATCGCTGCCCCGCCGTCACCCCCGTATCCGTGTAGCTCGGTGACAACGAATGCAAGATCCGACTCGCGTTCACCTTGTTTTCCGGGGCAATCGGAACCGTCGGATCGGTACTCCGATACACATCGTACCCAGAAACATCCCCTTCGGAATTTGCCAACCACGTGAGTTTGATCGAGGACGTTCCAGCGGGATTGAGCGTGAGGCCGGTGGGAGCCGCCGGGGCGACAAGGTCGGCTGGAGAGACCGTCACGGACGCGTTGGCGGAGAAATCCCCGCCCGAGTTCCACCAATCGACGGCTCGAACCTGATAGTAATACGTCAATCCCAACGTCACATTCGTATCCCAAAAAACGTTCTGAGAAGCATCGGCGTCACCCAAATAGGTAAACGGTCCGGCGGGGTTCGTGGCCCGCTGGATAACATACCGAACCACGTCCGGCTCGGGATTCGGACTCCATCCCACCTTTACCCCTGAATCCGCGCTCACCGCGGTGACATTCTTCACCTGCCGCGGCGCCGCGTCCCCGGCAATGTTCCACTTGTTCGTGAAGATCGCTTCGCGATTTCCCGTGTGATCGACAATGTCCACGAGGCGGTTCTGCGTGAAGATTTTGTTGTTACCGAAATCGTTCTCCCATATCTGCCCGGAAGCCGTTTGAACAACATATTTGTACTCCGGCATCGAGGTCGGATCCATCTCAGTCTCTATCATCCAGAGCGTGGTATCGACCTGTGTCATCTGAACTGGAGTCCAGGCGCCGAGGGCGTCATGGTTCCCTGCAATCATGGCGTATTGCACTCCGCTCAGTCCCGAACCTTCAAGTTCCAAATAAAACTTCACGTTGTACTTTCCCGGAACCACCGCCACCTCGTTCGAAAACCCGGACAAGTTCTCGTTCCAGTCCATCGCGCGAACCTTGTAATAATAGGTATCGCCGTTGGTCAGAAAGTTATCGAGATCGTTATCGTAAAGGAACGGACGAAGTGTTTCGGCGATCAAGGTCGGTGAGGGATCGTTGGGCGTTTTGGATCGATAGACCTTGTACGACTCGAAATCGCTTTCATTGTTCTTCTCCCAGGTCAGGAACGCGGCTCGGTCCCGCGGCTGGGCCGAAAGGCCCTGCGGAGCCGCCGGGGGAACGCCATCATCCGCTTGCAACGTAATCGTCGTGTCATCGGCAACCGCCGCCACTCCGTTCGAGGAACCGAAGGTGTACGTCCCGACGTACTCCTTGTACCCTTTCTTCCAGGCCCGCAAGGTGCGATCCCACGAATTAAAGTTCCCATTGCCTTCGTCGTTGACGAGAATCCGCGTGATCGTGCAACTCCCGTCGTCCCCCGTCACACAAGTCCAGGAAGAAGTATTGTCTATCGAGACGATCACACCGCTCATTCCCGCATCCACGTGCAACTGCCTCTGTCCGAATCCCCCGCGCACAAGATAAAACCCCCAGTTCGACGGCACATTCCAGCCGACGAGATTTCCGGAAGCATCCGTGGTCCCCGTCACGGCGGGGTTGAGCCAATCGCGGAAGAACTTGTTGCTGTCGCCCGTGGCAATCGTAACATTCTTGTCCACATTGGCGTTGTTGATCACCGCCACCACCTTCTCGTAATCCCCCGCTCCCCCAGTGAATCTCTGCATCGTCATCACATTGAGATCCGGAATATCGAAAAAGCGCCCGGCATTGTCCGTCCGAAGCGCGCGGAAGATGTTCCGTGCGGTGAAGATCGCCCGAAAATTGTCTCGCAACCACGTCCCGTCCGGGAAATCCCACGGGAAGGCCCTGGTATTCCCGAATTTGCTCGTGCTCGTCGTATAGGTGAACCCCGGATAGGTGTAATCCTTCCATCCCGTAATGGGGACCTCGTCGCCGTACCAGATCACCGGATTGTGACTGTGCGCGCCGGCAAAGAGATACGCCAACTGAATGTTCGCCATGATCGCCGGATCCTTCGATCCGTCCAGATCCGGACCTCCGCCGACTTGATGATAAGTCCGACTATGATCGTGATTTTCGATAAGAGTCGCCATCAACGCCTTCACGGCTCCTTGGTAACTCGGCTCCTTTCCTTCGATATCCTGTGTCTTGAAATCGCTGGCATTCTTGTTTCCGGCGGCCCACTGCTGCAATCCGAACATCATCGGAAAGTCAAGCATCCCCGTGAGCCTCTGCCCGTCCTTACAAAACGCCCCCACCACTCCCTCGTTGTCCGGCACCTCTCCAAAGGTGTACAGGTCGGGAACGTACTTGTCCCAAAACTCACGCGTGTAAGCAAAGAAAGGCAAACCGGTCGTGTAATCATCTGGGTAGAATTTGGGATTATCGACACGATACGCCGACGACCCCAGCGCCGCCCAGAAAAGCGAATGGTCCGAGAAGAACTGCCGCGCCTCGACCGATTCCTGCCGCACCGCCTCGCCGCCGAATCGCTTTCCCTCGAAGAGTTCCGGATGATTCGAAACGGTTCGCCCGTTATATACCTGTCCCGGAACCCAGTCGAAACCCACTTTGAGATTGTGATGGCGGGCGCGTTTGACGAAATCGACGAAATCCAGCGTTCCATTCCGCGGCGCACTCGGCGAACCAAAACTCCATTGGAGACGATACAGATCGCTCTGATTGTATCCCCAAACCCCGCCGCCGAAATCCATGATCGGCGAAAGATACACGCAGGTGACCCCCATCTTGTTGAAATAGGTGAAAGAATCCGCGATACCCTCGAGATCGCCGCCGGTCATATCCAGATCGGAAGGAGGATTGTCACTCCGCCCAGAAAGAAAGCGATCGACGAAGAGATTGTAGAAGATGAGATCAAAGTTTGAAGAAGCAGCGGCTCCCGTCTGCGTCGGTTCGTCAGGAATCGTGCTCGAGACGGTATCGGCCGAGATCGCCGTAACCCTCCCTTCGCCATCGAACGTCACATTCAAGAGGAAATCGACGTCCCGATCGCTCACCTCGCCCCACGTCCCCGTGCCGTTGTTCGTCGTGATTACATCGACGATGTTCGAATTGTTCGCTCCGTTCTGCCCGACGCTTCCCGCTGAATTAATGAAGGTCGCCACCGTGAACCCTACCGTGTTTCCCAAGATCTTCTCCCGACCTCCCAACCGCGAAAGCGGCACCGCCACCTCCACCATTCTCTGCGACACATTCTCGGTATATTTCGCCGCTTGGCCGGCAAAGGCCGTGTTTAAGGTGTAAACATCGTCGTTTCCCGTCCTCACCCGTATCATTCGTTCCCAGGCTCCCTCCACCGACGTATAGGAATCCTCCGCATAAACGCTTCGCCCTTCGTAAACACGCTTGTCGGAGGAATTGTCCGTCGAAACCGCGACCTGGATGATGGCATCGTTCGTGAAATCTCGAAAAGTCATTAGGAGATAAAGGTTGAAGGAATCGGCGGTCACGTGGAACTCCTTCAGATCTCGGGACGCGTTTCCGGCGTCGTCCGTTCGGTTGTCCGTCACCGAATCCATCCAGATTCCTTCCCACGACGGAGCCGCCGGCGTGTTGATGGTGTCCGGAGCCATTCCGCCCGCCGAGGCCCAATCGGTCGAGTCACCGTTGGCGTACCTCCGGCTGACATAGATTCCGTCCGAAGGCGACGATGTGCCGGTGAAACCTCCCGTATCAACCGCTTTGAGTCTGGCGTAATAGACCTCGCCTCGCACCGCTCCCGCATACGTGTAACTCCTCTGCGAACCGGGCAGCGTATCCACAAGGATCGGTTTCGTGAACGCCGTGGAGGTATCGATCTCGATGATGTACGAATCGATCGGAGCACTTTCCGAATGAATCGCCGCCGGCCAGGTCCAAATGATCGAGGTCACCGCAACTTCGTCTCCATTCCTCGCTCCAAGGTTATTGAGGTTCTGCTTGTCATCGGGAGCCGTGACAAGAATCGAAGTGGCATTCTCTTGGAAATAGGTCTGGACGACCGCCGTTCCGATCTGCCCGCTTCGATCCACGGCTCGGACAAGCCACGAATGGTAGGTGCTGTCCGTGAGAAAGGTCGGCGGAGTGTAATTCCGAGCGCTCGTTATCACCCTGTACGTTACGGCTTGCTCGAAGTCCGCCCCCGAGTCTCCCAACTCGAAGATGTACGCAATGACCGTATCGTTCGTCCCCAAATCATCCGGCTGCCCCCAACTGAAAAACGGAGGGTTGGTCGTCTCGCTGTCTCCCGTTGCCGGAAGCATTCCGGGCGTACTCGAGGGGGAATCGTTCGCCTCGAGAATCGTGTCCGCAAAGGAAAGTTGGAACCAGTAATCGAGGTCGTTGTCGGAGAGATCTTCATCCCAGGCTGACATCGAAAAGTCCGCATCGTTCGACGAAAACGCGGGCATTGAGACGGCGTCGAACGCATCGTTGCCGCTGTAATCCTTCGTAGCATCGATCGCCGCCGCCGACCCCACGACGTTGTCGAAGGTCGCCACGGCAAACCGAGCCGTACAGATTCCTTTAAGCAGAAGATCCGAGCGGGCCAACCGCACCTCGATCGTTCCCGCTTCGCGCCGTACATTCAAAAGGTAGCCGGAACGGGGCGTTCCCCAATCAGGAACCCCCGCCCCTGTATCCAATTCCACCGCAAGACTCCCGCTCGAAACCGCGTGAATCGCGATCATTCGTTCGAATTTCAGCGCGGGCGTGGCAAAACCGCCTCCGAGAAGAAGCGCCGTCTGATCCCCCATCTCCGTTCCCCCTGAAGCATCCAGGCTCGTATCGACCGCGATCGCGATAAATGGTTTGTCGATCGAGAAGGTCCCGAGCCGTAAGAGGAAATAGATGTAATCGGTATCCGCTTGAATCCGCACTTCCTTCAAGTCGAGATCACTTCGGCCCGAGCGGACGTCGCCGTCCTTGTCCTTCCAAACCCACTCTCTCACCTGCTTCCCTCCGCTGACACTGGTGACGATCCGCGCGGAGTTGACACGGTCGTGCAAGGGAGCGGGCCAGACGGCCAACGTCGAGATCAGGCGTACCGCGCTCGTGATCTCGCTCGATGTGTCTTCCCCGTCCCCCGCGGCAACCTTCACGAACCACGTCTCGCCCGAGGCAGTGGAAGCCGGAACGACTTGCGAGGTATAAGGCGGCACCGAATCGAACGTCTCGAACTGGAACACCTCCCCCTTGTACCAGCGGAAACGATAGATCAGCGTGTCCACCCCGACATCCACGTCTGAGTCGGAAGCGCCGGAGGCGGTTGCCACCAGTGTGTCGTTTGTCGAAGGCGACGTCGGCAAAAGTGTCACCTCGGTAGGAGTGGTCGGGGGAGTGTTCCCGAGCAAAACGGAGAATGCGTTCGCTTGCGCCGTCGCTTGAACCGAAGTCGTGTACGATTGCGTGTCATAACCGTAGACGTACGTCGTCATCACATCCGACTGCGCCTTGAAGTAATAACGCAAGATCGTGCCGGCGGGGATCGAGGGAAGCGTCACAGACCAGAAATCCGCTCCTCCACTGGCGTAGGCCACCGCCATCGAGGTACTCGTACTGCTCGCCCACGTGTCCGTCGAATAGATAAGATCGACCGTCGTCGCCACGCCCTCGGGATTGGCCCGGAGGAAGAGTTCGATGTTGTCGGAGGTATTGGGAGACGCCGGCTGCCGCATCAAACCACGGCCCAGTACGGGAGCGGAATCGGGTATGTGAAAGGCGTCGATCACCCCCGGCTGAATCACATAGACGAAAACCGCCGTGTCCCCCATCTCGTGGACGGCATTGTTGTCCGCCCAGTTGCTCGCCGCCGCTCCGTCGAACGGCGTGACATCGTTCACCCCAGGCTTTGCAGCGGAATGACGCCCGAAATGAACGATGGCGATCGTGTCTCCCGGCCCGATGTCCGCCCGAATATCCGATAACGGTATTCTCAGTTCTCCCCACCCCTGGCCGGAATCGTTGAAGTCGGCGGACCAGTCCTCGTCGATCGTCATCGTCACTCCGTTCTCCCAGTTGACGCCATCAACCGTCGTGTACTTGAAGGCACTCGAAAAGTTCGATTCCTGAAACCCGACCGTCCCATTTGCAACAACGTTGACGCCGTATCCCGTCGTACGGTGGGTCGCATTGAAGTTTCGGTTCGCATCGTACCATCGCCAAGGATCCACCGGCGATCCCCAAACGCCCGTGTCCGTCACGAAGAAGCCATAATCGGCATTCTGCTCGGTGTTATCCGTCTCCAATTGGTACGGATCACTGAAGGCTTCCCACCCGATATAGAGCCACTGCGCGTCGTTTGTCACATAGACGTCGCGGCAAATTCCGCCGGGGGGTACCTCGATCGGAGTGTCCGCCGGCCCCGGGAACGGCTGGCGGTACGAGGCGCTCGTGGCCGTCGGTACGTCGCCCCAGCCGGGGTCCTTCACCCCGTCGATCAAGGGCGTGAAGGAAGTCACCCCTTTGGAGGCCGCCGGCCACACAACCGTCGTCTTATAATACTTCGGCGTGTTCGGAACCGTCGATTGCGAGGACGGGAACTCGAAGTAATTCACCAGTTTTTGGGAAGAAGGGCCGGTTCGATTCTGGACCGGAATGATCGAGTAAATGTTATGGTTTGACGAGGCGTTGTTCATTGCATAGACGAGAATCTTGAATCGGGACGGCGAACCAATCAACGACCACGGGAAACTGACTTCCGCGATCCCGCCGGCGTAATTCTGGGCCTTTTGTCCGATCGCCCCCTTCCAGACCCACGCCCCCCCGTTCCAGTACCGATACTCGAACTTCAGTCCTTTCGGTTCCATATGAAACGCCGTGTCGGCCGCGAACGGGAGATTGTGCGTTCCGCTCCAATTGATCGACGTGTTGCTCCCCCCCGGAACCGCATCGATGTAAATGAAAAGCACGTCCGAATCGTGAAGCGACTCCTTCTTGTCCCACATCACATAGATACTGTTGGAATCCCACGTGATCCCCATCGAGGTCGAATGACTCATATTCCCCGCGTTGATCGTCGGGAACGTCTCTCCCAGAATCCAGTCCGATATGTCCCCGTCCACGGCGATGATCGCGTTGATCTTGAACTGGAAGGTCTCGGAATAGTCGCTGACCTGACTCCCGGAATCCTTGGCGCGAACCCTCCAGTAGTACCACGTGAAGGCTTGAAGCGGTGAATCGATCGTGTACGAGGTGTTCCCCGAACCCAACCACTTCGACAACCCCAGCGAGGCGCTGTCACTCATATCCGGCTTCGTCGCAATCTCGAAATAGTAATCGACGATCGTGTCCCCCGCCGCCGTGTCGATGTCGAACGACTCCTTCCAGGTGAACGTCGGTTTCCTCGTCCCGACATCCGTCTGGCCGTCGGTCGGTGAGATCGCGGTATCCGGCGGCAAGGGACGGGTCGAACGAATCTTGTAGATAAACGGGCTCGCCTGCGCGGTCGCCTCGACCGGTGTCTTTTGGCTCGTCGTGACATCGTCCGCCACGCCGCTCCCGTAAATGTAGGTCGTGTCCTTGCCGACCTGCTCCAGGCGGAAATAGTACGCCACCGTATCCCGGAAATCCCAGTCCGTCGTTGCGCCCTGGTTCAACGTAAAACGATAGTAGAGATTCCCCCCCACGATCACCGTGTCGTCGAAATTCTGCCACGCCGACCACGCCGTCGTAGCCGTCTGATATCGAAAAGCCGCGCTCTGCGGAGAGTCCGGATCCACAGGAGCCTTCCCCACCCACAAAAGAATCGGATTGTCCGTGGTCCGTCGTCGCGGCCACATCGTATCGTTGTTCGTCCCCCCTTCCGTATTCGTTGCCGTCCTCATAAAACTGTCCGCATCCACCGCCGTATCCGGCTCGTTGTTCTTTGGTATATGCCATCCGTTGACAAGATCCGGCGTCACCGTGATATCCACCGTTCCTTGAAAGGAGCCGTCCGGAGCCGTCGTCGTGATCGTCACGGTCGCCGGCGCACCGGTGATGCTGGCCGATTCGCTCCGTGTTCCCGCTGAAAAGGCTTGTGTCTTCTTCGGATTGATCGTTCCCGCCGAAACACTCAGATCCGCGGTATCCGAATAGAGACCCACCGTCTCCCCCAACCAGTCCTTCACCACCATCGTTAAGAGAAAGGTCTCTCCCGAAACGACTGAGGAAGGGGAAACCGTGTCCGAAAAAGTGTAAGGAGTCCTGTAACCTGTCTTGTTTCTCGGCATCGACGCGGAAAGCGTTATGAAATCGTTGGCGTTGTCTTGACTGTCCGAATGCTCCCCGCCGATCCCCCCCGGCAACCGCATCAAACTCCCATTCGCCGCGGGATTGGACGCCAATCCGCTGCCTTCGTAAAACGCCGAGCGCCAATAGCCCGATTCCTGCGCAGCCAGTGATGTCGGTGCCGCCCAGGCACCGTATCCGACGGCATCCACCACCTCCGCCAAATACTCACTCGTCGTGTCGCCGTTCTTCTTCAGCAAAATCAAATTGTCATTCGTAACGTTGACCAAGGAAGTCTGGTTGGCTGGTGTCTCGCCCGTATAACCCGTCGCGTGCGCCCAAAGGTAATATCCGTGAGGAGGAATGCTGTCCGATGTGAATCGATGGATGACTGTGACCGTCTCCTCCGAAGAGGCTCTCTGCGCCAGAAAATAGTTGCTCATCTCGATCGAATCCGGCGTGGGATTGTACAACTCGATGAAATCGTCCGTCGCCGACGCTCCCGACGTCTGCACTTGGCTGATCAACGGTTCCGTGACCTTCGTAAACGTGATCTGATCCGTCACCGTGTTGAATGTCAGGCGATAGACACCGGTTTCCGTGACGTTCACCTGGATATTCTGCGGCTGCCCCGCCCCGAAACTTGGTCCCTCGAATGCCGTCGTGTCCACCGGAACCGAAAGCGTGTTCGCGTTCGACCAGCCCCAGTGGTACCAGTCCCACGAGTTTCCGGTAATGATCTTGAATTGCACGGTGCCGACCGCGCTTATCGAGACGTATTTCACCCACGTGTCCGTCAACCCAATCTTCGCCATCTCCGTGGCTGCGCCGTCCGTATCCCACCCGTTATACGTTCCCGGGGCTTGGACGGTCGCCCTCTTGAAAACCACATCGTTGATCGTTCCCAGCCCCCCACCTGAAGGCTTAACACGAAACTGAATATAAAACATTCCCGGTGTATCGTGATAAACCGAAGTGTCGATATCGATGGTAATGGTGGGTGTTACGGGTTGAGAATCCAGTTGATTGACAACCTGCGGAAGTTTCAACCCGGAGGACGTTCCGCCACCCAACCACCCCCCGGAAGGCGTCGCCCAATCGCCGACGTAAATCTTGTATTGGTGACCGGTTCCATACGCGACCGAGTCGATCGTCGTCAGTACCGCAAAGACATCCCTTCCGTTCCAAGTGTTGATGTACGTCATCTTGTTTCCCGAGGAATTGTTCCAGCCGTTGAAATCTCCCGGCACCGTCACCGGATTCGTCGCATAAACGGGCGCGAAAATCTGAAAAAGCAAGCCCCCTCCGAAAAGTAAAAGCCCTATCGAAACGAAAGACCGCCCCCGCTCGATCTCCCTCCGCCGCTTTCCGTGTGACGGTCTCTTCACAGCCTGATCGAAAGGACGCACAGCATCCGGTCCCTCTTCAACGGTCGCGCCAGTACCACCGCTTCCTTTTCCTCCTGCGTTCCTTTTTTCTTTCCGATTCTTCTCTTTCGTATCGTTACGCCTTAATTCTATCACTTCCACGCCCACCCGCAAGTCGCGGAAACCGTGGAAAAACTTACGTTGAGTAGGAAATTTGCTCCGATCCCAACCGCATCTCCCCCTCTCGATCCTCGCCCCTTACTATCCACTCGCCCGGTTTCAGTCTCACCCGTCTTCCGTCCATACCTGGAACCCGCGATCCCCGATACCCATCATTCACGGCCGAATAGATTCGATATCCACCCCACTCCATCTCCCACACTACCGTCCGGCTGCCATTCTCCGCCGCCAGAACCCGGAACCGCCCCCGCGTCGCCGGTCCAAACCGCTTCCGGAAAGACGCCAATGCTCGAAAATGCTCCAAGATACCCCGATCCCACCACCGCTCGTTCCACGGCATCACCTGCCGCCCCGCGTCGTGGTTCTTCCGCGCTCCACCGCCGCCCAATCCGACCTCGTCCCCGTGAAAAACCATCGGCGTTCCCGGTAAAGTGAAGAGGAAAACCGCCGCTCGAAAAAACCGCTCACGCCCCACCCTCCCCAACAGACGCGCCGTGTCATGATTGTCGAGAAAATTCCACACCCAAGGTAGTTGCGCTCGAGGATACCCCTCGATCCAGACCCGAAGCCGCTCCACCAACGTCTCTGGAGCCAGATCCTCGATGAAATACCTCTCCATCGCGTCCCGAAAAAGAAAGTTCGTGACGGAATCTGCCAATCCCTTCCGGAAATAATGAGCCGAATGTTCCCAATCCTCGATCACGATCTTCCGCGTCCCGGCTGCCCCGCGGATCTCCCGCAAACACCTCTCCGGAAGAAGATGCGCCGCGTCCAGCCTCCAGCCGTCCGCCTCCGGCCACGCCTCGATCGTTTTCCGGATAGCGCTCAACACCCGCGGATTTTCCGTATCCAGTTTCGGTAACCCTCCGCCGTTCATCCACGTCATAGTTTCGGTCTCGTTCTTCATCAGATAATATCGCCGGCGCAGGCTCGATGATCGGTACCAGGGGTGATCCAGCGACGTGTGATTGAAGACGCCGTCCAGAACGATCTTCATCCCCCGGCTCTTCGCCTCTCGACACAGCACCTCGAAATCCTCGCGCGTTCCCAGCATCGGGTCGATCCGCAAATGATCGACCGTGTCGTATCGGTGACAACTTCTCCCCTCGAAGATCGGGTTCAGATACAGGATCGTGACTCCGAGACTCGAAAGATAATCCAGCGAATCCGTGATTCCCTGCAGGTCTCCGCCGTAAAAGGTGCGCTGGCCGTTGCGCCGGGAACCGAGAAGCCGGGCGTTGCTCGTCACGATCACCGGTCTCCCCCGCCACCTCCTCCCTCGTGGCAGAACTTCCGGCGAACTCTTCGAACGCCTCCAGCGATCCGGAAAGATCTGGTAAACAATCTCTCTTCCGGCACGCCACACGGACGAACCGTGCCCGTCCCGATGCACTCTCTTACTCACCGGCCGCGCCCGTCAACAGCCCCATACACGATAGTAAAAACCGACGAGCCAACGGCCGAAGGGAAGGCTCATCGCCCGATCCCGAAACCATCTCAACCACTTCACTCCCCGCGCGCCGGTAACGGTGGCCAACCGGCACTCTCCCGACCGCCCCGGAGTCGCGGTCAACAAATCCGATAAAGCCGTAAAAGCCTTGAAGGCTGTGTCCGAATAGGCCGAGACGCTCTCGTTACCGTAAACAAGATCCTCCGCCGTCACGTAGAGAAAATACTCCTTTCCCGTCGAGGCGAGAGCCGCAAGGCTTACCGTCTCCTGACCATCGTTCGCCAACCCCGTCGCCAGGGGGATCCCATCGAATCCCTCGCGGTTCTCGTCGGCATAGATCGAGATTGTCACGGGCGATGTCTCGTTCCGCAACGCCGTCCACCGAACACTGACGGCATCGAGCGCGTTGGTCGTGGCCTTCTGGCTCCAGACCGTCACCGCCAGAGCGCTCGGAAAGATCAGGCGCTGCCCTCGCGAAAATCTGAGCGAATCGATTCGGCATACCGCCGAGGAGCCCACGGAACCCGGTGCGCCGAAAAAGACCGTGTCTTGAACCGGCGGGCCGCCGGTGACCCCCGACGACGCCTGCGATTCTCCGTTCACATAAAGAAAGGCTCCGCTGTCGCCATACGTCATCGCGACGTGGTACCAACGCTGGGCGAAAAGCGTATCGGCGCTGACAAGCGTCACCGTATCCGCCAACCGATACTCCAGATGTCCGTCCGAACGATAGATGAGATCCAAGCTCCCCCCCCCTTTCGCCAGATTCCCCTTTTGAGTAACCACGTAAGCCGTATCGTTCGGTTGAGTTGCGTCGAACCAAACGTAGAATTCGATCGTCCCGCTCTCCGCTCCCAGAGCGCCGTCGTATCCCGTGTAAACGTTGTTTCCCGTGATCTCGAGAGAACGCCGCCCGACTCGCCCATTTGCCGCCGAAAGAGCATTGCCGGTGTCTCCCGGAACAGCCGCGGAAAAGGAATCCGCTCGGATCGTCCGCGTGTCGTCCGAAAAGGGATAGAGCGATTCATAAAGAGCCGTCCCGAGAAGTTTGTTGAGATCGAGGACACCGGCGCCGGTTGGCGCATCGTACCCTCCCGGCCCGATGTCGCGCGCGGTGACCCGGAGAATCTCGCGTAGGTTCTCCGGCGAATACTCGCTCCGGATATGCTTCACCAGTGTCACGGCTCCGAAAACCAAAGGAGCCGAAAACGAGGTCCCATTCACGGTCGCCACGCCAACACCCGCCGTTAACGTCACGACACTTTCGCCCGGAGCGACAAGATCGAGCGTCGTCAACTGCCCTTCCTGAATCCCCAAATCTCCGAGAAGGGTCCCGCCGGGATTGATCCACGTCTGATAGGATGCTTCGTCCGGACGAACGTAGGCGGAAAAATTGGCCCAGGAATCCGCACGGTTCGTGGCCCCAACCGAAATCGTGAGAAACGAACTCCCTGGAAATCGATGGATGGGTACCGTCTCCGGCCACGTCGTCCCGCCACTGTTGAAATTCCCGGCGGCGGCCACCACCGGAATACCGGCGTTCACGGCATAGGCGATCGCATCTTCGATCGTATCGTCCGGAGCAAAATCGAGAAATCCCATCAAGGAAAGATTGATCACACTCGCGTGATTCTCGACCGCCTTGATGATTCCTGCGGCAATATCCGCACTCGTTGCGCTCGATCCCGCGACATCGGCAAAAACCTGGATCGGCATGATTTTTGCGTTCCAATCCACCCCGGCGGCATCTTGACCGTTGTTCGTGATCGCGGCCGCCATCCCGGCCACCTCCGTTCCGTGAATGTTGACGAATTGGGAAGGATCGTCATCGTTGTTGACGACATCGGCGCCCTTCACAAAGACGAGCCTCGCCGCCAGATCGACGTGATCCGTGTCGATTCCGTCATCGATGATCGCGATCGTCTCCGAAGCCGTTCCCGTATCGATGTCCCACGCCGGCTCCGCCACGATCGAATCGAACTGCCATTGATTCGAGAACTGCGGATCATTCGGAGTTACCGCCCGCGAATAGAGACGGTTCCGCCTTACGTCCACGAGGTCCGCCCGAACAGCCAGTTCCGCGACGGCTTCTTCTGTCGTCTTTCCCACCGGAACCGCCAACAGAACGGCGTTGAGCGGCGAGAGGCGCCTCTTGATCGAATACCCGAGCGTCTCGAGCACCGACAAGGCGGCTTCGTCGCGCGGAACGACGATGACCTCTCCATCGGCCGACGGGCCTACCGCCGCCGCCCGGACTACCGCCGCCGGAACAACCTCGCCCGCCACCCGATCTTCCACAAGCATCGCCGCCGCGCACAAAAGAAGAAGACACAGCCCGGCAAACAAGACGACGCGCACCTTCTCTCGCCGCCTTCGGTGCCCGGAAACAAAACCAGTCTCACAATCCATTCAAGGCGCCACCAGCAGGGAATTCTCGGTCCCGTCCGGGTTCTTCTTCAGGCTCCGGTTGTTCGGGTCCGTGACCCAACGGTTCTGATCAATCACGAACTTGTACTGATAGCGCCGTCCATGCTGGACATAGATATCGTCATCCAGTTCATCGAACTCGGGATCGCGGATGTATTCGCGATACGGAATGACAGCGCGCCATAATCCGTCCTCTCCTTGCTTCATCTCGATGAGAAACCGATCTCCCTTCTTCGCCGCCCAGTGGTTGAACTGGCCGGCGAGCCAGACCTCGTTCGCCGAAAGATCGTCGTAAACGAAAAGCACGCCCTTGGGATTCTGCGCGACGGTGGCCGATTCCAGCCTTTCGCGCACCAGGCAACCGGACGCCAAGAGGAGAAACAACGTAAACATCCCCAGCGTCACAAAACGCTCCGCCGAAAACCGTCCCTTTTTATGAGTCGTCCTCGTCATCCGCTCCAACCTCCCAACTTCAAATTTTCTCGTCGCCTCCCTGAAAATGTCAGCGCACGCGGAGAAAGAAAAGAAAACGGGAAGGAAAACAAAGCGGGACACCCGTCCGCCTCAAAACCGCGCATCGATGTTGAACTCGAAACGCCGTTCGCGCTGCAAGGCCCGCTCCGCCTCCAACACCTGATCCAATGCGTGGGTCGTCGGCGACTGCGGCCGTTGCGCTCGCGCCAGGGCCTCGCGCATAAAGAAGAGTTGTCCCCATTCCACATCCTCGTCATTCTCGAAATTCACCCCGTACCCCGCATTCAGAGTAACATATTTCGAGACGCGGTAGATCAGGCGGAGCCCGCCGGCAAAAAAGTTTTCACGGACACCGGGTTGAACAGTCAGGGAGGGATCGTTGGGAAGATCGTAACTT
The DNA here is from genome assembly GCA_003697085.1 of Candidatus Hydrogenedentota bacterium. Lineage (GTDB taxonomy): Bacteria > UBA8481 > UBA8481 > UBA8481 > J006 > J006. Next base: position 42,309 of record RFFU01000040.1, on the reverse strand, counting down.
TTGTACCGCCCCGCCGCCTCGAGCCCCAGCCGTTTCGTGAATTGATAGCCCAGTCGGAGCTTGAGTTCGTTCGTCTGGAGCGTGGCGGCGGTGAGATCGTAACTGCGGAACCGATGCCCGAGGTGGATCGTGAACCGTCCCGGAGTTGCCACAAGCAACTGTTTGAACTGGAAGAGATCGTTTGCGCCCAGCACATCCACGCCCACGAAATCGAAGTTGTCGAAGTTGGCCTGAAAGGTGTTGTTCGGAAAATCGCGCACCGTTCGCCTGATGAATTCCGCCCCATAGCGGAACTTCTCGGCCTGGTACTTTCCCCGAAACGCGAACTCCACTCCACTGGGATCCGTGCGAACGAGATTGCGGTTCTGATCGAGCGTCAGCGCCGAGGCGTCGTCCGCCTTCAGCGCCAACTCCAATCCCAACGCCTCCCACGGCTTCCAGACACCGCCGAAAAGAATCGTGTGTTTTCTCTCCTGGCCTCCAAAGAGAAACTCGCCGATATTGTGGACACTCGTGTTGAAGAATCCCGCTCCGTTCGGAAGCATCCCGTCCCCGTTCTCGAACGCCACGTACGACCAGTCCTTCCGATAAAATTCCCACTCGCCGAACAAATGATGCTTCTCCGTGCCGAGTTTGAAGTCCAATCCCATCCATTGATCCCGGTTCGGAGCATTCGGATCGAAGAGGACAAGGGCATCGTAGTTGAGATAATTACGGCCGTCATCCGTCGCCGAATTGATGTAGGGATAGAAGAAGACGCCGCCGTCGGTATCCGTGAAAGCCGCATTCTGCCGCACGGAATTCCCTCCGGCCGGCGCCGCAATCAAACCCCGCTGATGGTTGTTCATCAGATAATGCCCACCCACCGTGAAGTACTTCCCCTCCCACTTCACTCGGCTTCCCCAAAGATCCTCGTTCTTGCGCATCTGGTCGGCTCCGAACGCCAACAGACTCCATTTTCCCGGATGCACGTCCGACACGAACCCCTGCCAGCCGTCCGCGGTAAAGGTGAAATCGCTGTCCGATTGATTCCGCGTGATGAAATCGAACCGGCGGCCGAAGTTGTGCCATTTCGGCCGCTGCTCCGTCGTGAAATAAACCTCGTCGTCCAACGTGTCACGGAACCGATCCAAGGTGCGCATCGGATTGTCGAATGTGAAAGCCCGCCGCCGGCGAAAGAGAAAGAACCGTCCGAAATCCTCCTCCAACGCCACCTCGCCCTGGTTGAAGAAGGTCGTGAACCGATCCCGCCTCTGATTCATATTCATCTCCACCATTCCCGTAAAGTTGTCCCCCGCCGTGAAATACATCCGGGGAAGAAGGTTGTACTCGAACGGAGCGAACCGCCAGCGCCCCGTATCGACCTGCTCGCCGTCCGGAACCCTCCGCAGAACCGCCTGCGCCCAGGCTCTCCCCTCAAACCAGATCCGCGAATTGTAGGGCGTGTTCGAGGCGGGACGCGTCTCCTTGATCCCGATCGTCCCGTCCTTCTTCCTCACCACGATCAAGGTCCGATTGTCCCCCGACTCCCACTGCCCGTCGATCACGAACTTGTAGGAATACTTCCCCGGCTTGAGGTCCACCTCCGTCATCCAGATGTTGTAGGGCCCTTGGTGCAACGGCGTTGCCGAGGGATTCCAGTTGTTGAAATCCGCGCCGATCTCCACCTTCTTCGCGAACTCGTCGTCCCAGAGAAAGCGGATTTTTCCGTAAGGCATCGCCATCGCCGGCGGCAATACACGTTCGCTCTTTTCCTCCTCGCTTCGCACCCTCCCCGAACCGATCAGAAGCAGAACGCCCGAAAGAAGGAGAAAGACGCCGAGGCTTTGAATCACATTCCGCCCCGGCCGCCGTCTCTCCCTCCCGGCCGGTTTCTCTCGAGATTCCTCGCCGCGTCTCATAACCCTCTTCCTCTTCCTTCCCGCGTCTTTTCTTCCATCAGAACCACATCTCCGCCTTCATAAAAATTCGATGATCCGTATGCCGGTCGGGAATCTGAAAATCCCCGTCCAACGAAAGGTCGTTGTCGAGATGAAAACCGTTGCCGTATTCGAGGAAGATCTGCGAATTGTCGTTTGGGCGGTATTGGATCTGCGCGAAGAGCGTCTTCCGACGGGAAAACGGCTCCACGAAACTAATCCGCCTCTGCGTTCCGAAGTCATACGGGGTGGTGGTGATGGCCCACGTCGTTTGCGGCAATCTCACGAAGGCCATGGCGCCGCGGGCCAGAAAGGTCAGCTTCTTGTTCGCCTTGTAGGTGGCCTCGGCGCCGACGTAATGGGTTCGCACGCGGGCGCGATGCCGCACGCGACGGTAGTCAAGTTTCACCTGTCCCCATTTTCGAACCATCGTCAGAGCCAAATAATAATCGTCACTCCGCATACTTCGCGTTCGGATGATTCGGTTCGCATCGAGATCCTCCAATATCTCCTCGAGCCCGAAGAGTCTCCTTACATAGAGCGAACGAAGCGAAAAGTGTCTCACCAGTTTCAGATTCAAATCCACTTCCTGCTGCCGCTCCAGCCGACGTCCCGTCTCCCTTCCGTATCGGTCCGTCTGCCTCAAAGTCAGATTGATATCGTATTTCGGTACGTCCCAGTAGAGTTCCCCGAAGAACTCGTGATCATTGACATCCCCCGCCGTCGATTCCACTCCGTTGGCGATCCGATGCGCGTAGGAGATGGTGCTTGCGTTTCGTCCGATGAAGTTCCGGTAGTTTCGGCCGAAATCGACATAGGTCGCGTTCAGCCCCCAACGGCCCGTCTTCTTCCGATCCAGCAGGATCAGATTTCTGAGATCGATTCCGAAAACACCGTTGTCCGGAGCCGAAAATCCCAGCTCCTGCGCCTGCGAGAAATTGTATTGAAGCGCCAGGTTCGTATTCTTCCACGAAACGGTGAAGGCCGAACCGTACACCTCGTTGAACTGCCGCTCCACATTCCTGTCCGTGAAGTTCTTTCTGGCGTACAGCAGTTCGCCGGCCAGATTCCAATCCTCGTTCACCTCGTAGTCATGCCGGAGTTTCGCGGTGATGAATTCGTTGTCCTCTCCGAAGGAATTCAATTCGCCCGTGTTGTTCTGGAGATTCAATTCGCCGGACCAACGCCCCTTCTTGGGAGCGAAATCCCCCTGCCCCAACCACCACGCCGTCGCAATACCGTTTCCGAACTGGTCGAAGGCAATCGTCACGACGGGATCGCCCAGGTTCAGTCGCCCTTGCCGGTAGAAAAAATACGACTCGATCCCCCGCTCCTTCTTGTCGCGCCCTTTGGTGTACCTCAGACGCGTGTGTGCCTCGCCGAGAAAAAGATCATTGGAATTGAAAAATTTCGCGAAGATCTCAACCGGCGCCGCCGGCGTCGCGTACGCGCGGATCTCGACCCGTGGATCGAAGAACTCCAGATTGTACGCAGGGCGTTTGCGGTTGTCGTAAAACGGCCGCTCGAATCCGATCTGGCGGTCGTCCAACTCGCGGTCGGCGTCCCGCCGTATCTCCGCTGAAAGGTCCACGTTCCCTTCCAATCGAATCGAGCCGGCTCGAACCGCTCCCGCAAAAGCGAACGGTTCCAACAGGAAAAGCATCACGAAAAGAAACGGAATCAGATTTCGCGGGAGACGCCCGCTCCCGGGAGCCAGTCCGGCACGCCGCCGTCGGCACGGAAGCCGGTCTTCCTTCCCAGCCGACCGCTCATCGCGGTACATTAACGTCCCGGAGAATCCGCCGGTCGATCTCCTCGACCGCTTTCCCCAAAGCGAGACGAACACCGGCGCGATTCCTCGCGCGGAACGCCCGCTCGATCTGCGGCACCATGATCGAAACCTCCAATACCCCGTACCGCGGTATCTTCGGGCGCGGGACCGCCGTCCGCATCTGCTCCACGAAAACCTTCAGGTCCGGGTTCCCGGAAAAATCCACCAACGGTTCAGCCAAGGTCTGGACGGGAATCTGCCCTAGGGCATTGCACCACTTTGCGTGCACTTCCGGCCTCGTGAGGTACTTCAGGAATTCATAACACAATCGGGGCTGGCGCGTCGTCTTCAGAATCGCCATGTCCGTGCCGCCGACATTGGTCGAGGTTCCCACGCGGATCGTTCCCCCTCCGGGCACGGGAATCTCCCGACGATTCGGCCCCTCCGGAATGAACGTCACGCCGAAATCGACTCCCGATTTGCGAAAGGTCTTGAGGTTCCACGGACCGGAAACGATCATCGCGTACTTGTTGTTGATGAAACCGCGATCGGGGTTGATGGCCCCGGCCAACCACGCCCCCGGCTCGGAACCATCCCAGTAGAGCGAAGCGAGCGCCGTGAGAGCATTTATTCCCGAGTCCGAATCGAGAACGCAGCGGAACTTGCCGTCCGGATCGATCTTGATGAAATCCGCTCCGAAGGCGTTGAAAAAGGGCAGACTGAACCACAGCGAGGAATTGAGCGCCACGCCGTACTGGTTCCGCTCGGGCTTCGTCAGGGCCTTCGCGACCTCCCGGAACCGCTTGAAATCCCATGGCGGATCCGCGTCCCGCAACTCCCGTAAGGTCCGCGGCGGAAACGGAATCCCCGCTTCCTTGAACATCGTTCGATTGTAGTAAATCGCAACCCCGGTCAATTGATCCGGGATCCCATAGACGCCCGTTCGAACCTTTCCGTCCGGATGGCGTAAGGGAATCCGAACCGATTCCCGCGCCACCGGCATAAACGTCGAAAGATATTCCTCGATCTTCGGATCGATCTCCTTCAAGTCATAAACGATCTGGCCGTAAACGAGATCGATCAGTTCTCCCGCATCGACACGCACGATGTCCGGAGCCGTTCGCGTAATGGCGGAGAATTTGATCTTTTGAATGTGCTGGTCAAAGGGGATCCGTTTGACGCGCACATGAACCTCTTCTCCGCGCTCCTTCGCGTACCATTCCTCGAATGACTTCACGATCTCCATAAAAACATCGTGTTCCTCGTTGTTGTAGGTCTCCCAGAGTGTGATCGTTCCTTTCTCTTGAGCGATCCGGCCGCCGCCGCAACCAACCGAGAAAAGGAAAAGAATCCCAAGCAGACAGGCTCCTCCCTTCCGTGCGATCCCCGGAGTTCTATTCGTTCCTCTAATCATTCCTTAACACCTCCCGCGGTCAGCCCCTCGATCAGATACCGCTGTGTGAAGAGAAACAGGATCACGATCGGAACGATCGAGAAGGAAGAAGCCGCCATCATCAGTTCGTACTTCGTCTCGTACTGGCCCCTGAAGAGGGCGATTCCGTAAGGAAGCGTGATATAAGGCGAATCAGGAGTGTTCACGATCAGCTGCCAAAAGAAATTGTTCCACTGCGTGATGAAGGTCAGAAGAAAAAGGATCGCCAGAGAAGGCATCGAAAGCGGCGTGATGATCTTGAGAAATTTCGTCGTCTCCGTCGCACCGTCCATCTCAGCCGCCTCGAGCAGCGAGTCGGGGATCGCCTCCATGAATTGCTTCAGAAGAAAGAGCCCGAAGACATTGGCCAGGTGCGGAACAACCAGGCCTTGCAGCGTGTTGATCCATCCGAACTGAGTTACAATGGCGAATTGCGGTACCATATACATCATTCCCGGAATCATCATCGCCGCCATGAAAGACCAGAAGAGAACCGTCTTCCCCGGAAACTCCTTCTTCGCGAAAACGTAAGCGGCCAACGCGCAGAGGATGACAGTTAGGATCGCGGCGGAAACGGAAACGAGAAAGGAGTTGAAAAGATACGTCTTGAAAGGAAAAGATTTATTTCTGATAAGGCGCCTGTAATTGTTGAAGGTGTAGAGATTGAAAAAGGCGGCCTTCCATCCGCGCTTCACCGTATATGTGATCTTCCAATTCCCCGCTGGCAGCGCCTCCCTCGCCGCCCAGACTTCCGTGTCTTTTGGAAACAATCTTCCTGATACCCGCTTCCCCTTCGCTTCCTCGGCGACGAATATTACTTCGTCCGCCCCCGCGCTCCTCAGTGCCGGATGAACCCCGGTTTCATCCACCGTCGTTCGATCGAACTGAATCTCTCCGACACGAACCCCCGCCGTATCAATTTCAACCGGGCCGACCTCCGCGACACGCCGTGGAAGAAACTCGAATTTCATTCCCCTTCCTTCGGTCTTCAGCGACGTCGAAAGCATCCAGAAAAAGGGAAAGAGGACGAAGACGGCTGCCACGAGAAGTATCGCCGCCAATAGCGACCCGCGGATCATACGAAGAAATCGATAGCCCGACATCATCCGACCTCTCCCGGTTTCAGGCCTTCCCCAAAAGGAGATGTACTTTCCCCCTCGGCATTTCCCATCGAGATTCCGCGTCGGCTCCGCCGCCACTTCCTCCACATCTCTCCCACCGACGGCCCCTCCGTCCGCAAGGCAAAGAAGGAAAGGAAGGAGAGCGGCAAGGAGATGAAGAGGAGAATGACCGACATCGCCGCCGCGTAGCCGTATTGATAAGAAAGATAAAACTTTTCAAAGAGATAGTACCCCGCGATCTTCGTCATTCCCAACGTCGCCCCGGCGAAATACGGCACCCAGTTCGGTATCTCCTGAAAGGGCCTGCCTTGCGTCAGCGCGTAGATCTCGGGAAACGCCATCAGACTTCGCAGAATTCCTGTGACGATGAGCAGAAGCGTGACGGGCTTGACAAGCGGAAAGGTGATCTTCGTGAACTTCTGCCACGCCGTCGCTCCGTCGATGTCCGCGGCTTCGTAAACGTCCCGCGGAATATTCTGGATCGCCGCAAGATAAAGGATCATGCCGAAACCGGAATCTTTCAGGATCACCATCAGAGCAATCCCCGGCAAAGCCCAGACGGGATCGGCGAGAATCCCGTGTTTGAAAAGTACGGGAAGTTTCAAGGCGTGAAAGAGTTGGTCAAGAACCCCTAACTTCGGGGCGTAGATCGCCGTCCAGACGATGGAAACCACGAAAAGGTCGAGAACGTTTGGGAGAAAAAAGGCGCTCCGGAAGATCTTGTGCCCCGGAAGTCGATTCGAAAGCAACGCCGCCAGAACCAATGAGACGAAGATGCCCGGCGGAACAACCAGAATTCCGTAATACGTGGTCATTACGAGCGACCAGAGGAAATCGCGGTCGTGAAGGAGATCGATGTAGTTCTGAAACCCCACATATTTCATCGTTGTGAAGATGTTCGTCAGGTCCGAATAGAGCGACGCCTTTCGGAAAGAGAGGTAGATGGAGTAGAGGGCGGGAAAGAAGAGGAAAATGACAAAGATCACGGTGAAGGGAAGCAGGAACGGCACGACTTCCCTGTGGGTTTGACGCGTCGACATAACTCTTAAAGGCCCTCTCCGCTTGGTTTCGTCCTCGGCACGCCCTCGATCTTCTCTCTCTTCGCCGCCGAAGGCAAGTACCTCGTTACTGGAGACCGAGGAATCATTCCCCGAAGAGGAGGCCGTGTCAACACCATTTCGCGGATTTCGAGAATCTAAACCGGTTCAATCGAATTTCAGGAATGCCGATTCCGATAACGCAGGCCCTAAAGGTCCTGCGGAAGGCTAACGATATCTCATGCACGCCTGCCAGACGAACAGGTTGAACCACGGGGGTGAGAAGGAAGAGGAGGAAAAAGAAAAGTGGCGGAACACTCTCGATGTGTTCCGCCGCTCTCGTTTCTGATGGTTTCTATCCCTCCTTGCGCCTCCGGCGAGCCGCCATCGCCAGGAAGACTCCAAAGAACAGAAACAGGCCTCCCGCGACGAACTTACCGTAGTAGAACGTCACCAAACTCCGACCGGCCATCGAATCGAGAACACCGTCTCTTGCGAAACGCAGAAGCATCACAGGAAGAACCCTTGTCAGAACGGGGGACGCCGCGATCAAACAGACATTGTCACTCTTCGCCACGGTGGTCGAGGAAGAGGAAGAACCGTTTCCTCCTCCTTGCACGGAGAAGTGAGGGGCGTGATAGGTGACGATTCCGTTCTCCCGACTCACGATCAACGATTCCGGAACCCGCTCCCAAAGTCCCGTCGAGTCGTTGAAGACGAGAGGAACAAGAAAGGTTCCGTTGCCTGTGTCGGCCGAGGACCCCCGTAGATCCAGCGTTATGATGACGGAATCCGGATCGAGAATCGTGGTGTCCGGAACTATCGAGACGGCCACGGCGATCGTTTCGACTCCCGCATTCCTGACATCCGTGTCCCGTAACGCCTCGAAATTCTGTATCAAGACGTTGCTCGAATCGAGTTGGGACATCGAGAAGGTTGGCGGAGCCTCGGTTGCACCCGTTTCCACGACCATTCCGACCGCCAACCCCTGTTCTTGAATCGGTGTATCGGGCGCGCCGAAGGAGAAATGATTGTTCACCGCATTGAGACGGCGGGCCGCGACCGCGATGAACTCGTCCGCATTCGTATCACCGAACGCAATGGCGAACCGGGCCCCGCGTGCAAGATAAAAACGCGCGGTTACGGGCGGCTCCGGTCCTGGACGAAAGGTAACCTCGTAATACTTTTGCGGAGCCGAAAGAATACCTCCGAGATCGTCTTCCTTGACGAGATAACGTACGTCGGTGTCGATGAACATTCCCGGAGGCGGTTCGCCGTTGTTGAAACTGCCCGTGCCGTCACCTCGAAACTCGAAAAATCCCATCGTCGCGTTAAGCGCTCCCGTCTCAGCGATCGCCGCCCCCGCCTGCCACGGACCGAAAAGAAGCGCCGTATCCAACGCCGGCTCCGGGTCCACCATGAAGGCGATCAATTGCTCCCGCTGAGCCAACGGCGTCGTATCCCTCACGATCACCCCGAGACTCGTATCCGCCGAAACGATGACGCGATACTCCGCGGACGTGTCGTCAAAATTCGAGAGGTCTCCCGCGGCCCACTCCGTCAACGCCGAATCCGGACGGAATACAAACATCCCTCCGATGCCGCTGGTGTCCGCCGTCCCCCCGATCTTGCTGTCCGGAGTCGTCGCCCCGAGGTTCATCGTCGAAACGGTGAAGAAGGTGTCGTTTCGCCCCAGGGCGAAGACGGCCACGTCGGGACCGCCGGGGTACCCGGGCGCGTTGAACAAGGCCGCCCCGATGAAGGTATCCCCCTTCTTCGCAATTTGGCTCGAATCGAGAGAATTCCGAGCGATACCGACGTAGAGATCGTCGGTTCCGTTCGCCAAGAGACGCAAGGCGAAAAAGATACCGTTCGCTCCCGTGTCCGCTATCGCTCCGACCACGCGGTCCTGCGGCGAGGTGTCCACCAATTTACCCGCCAGACCCGCTTCCGTCGTATCCGCCATGAAGGTTCCATCGGAAAAGACGACGTAGGATTCCGCCACCTCGTTCAGGCTGATCAATGCTCCCGCTCCGCTGACATCCGTCTGCCCGTCGTCGAAAACAACCGTGTCCACCCCGGCGCTCCGGCGCCCGAACGGCGCGCCGTTCTGGAATGTGATTGTTCCCGATGCGACGCCGGTTGCGTATCCGGCCGCCAGATTCCAGTTCCCCGCCAGATCGTTGTTCGACAGGACCACCGCTTTCGTCGAAAGGACCGAACCGAATATCCCCCCTCCCAACACCACTAACGCAAAGATAATGCGCCTCATTGATCGTTTCATTTTTCGCCGCCTCCTCTTCCGTCCTTCTCGATCTCATTGACCTCTTCCGCCGAACGCTCCACCCGCCCCTCTCCAAGAGTTCCGACGCGGGAGATTACCCTGGGTTACAAACGCGTTACGAGAGATGGTACGCCGTAACCAATCCGAACGTCAAGAGCGCGATGCCGGAACCGCGGGAAGGGGCGAGGACGTCAAAGTATGTTTCGCCGCGTAGGTAAACGGAAACGATGAAGTGACGGGCGTCCCGGTGCGCCCCTCTTTCACCCCGCTTCGATCCTCCTCTTTCTTGTCCTTGTCCTAGCCCTCAACCCTACCCTCGCCTTTTTCCCTTTGCCTTCTGATTTTTGACTTTTGACTTTTGCCTTTCTCTTTTTTCCGTGTGTTCCATGGTCCCCTCCCCTTCCGTGTCATTCCGTGTGTTCCGTGGTCCTTTCGTTCACCGTTTTCGTCCACCGTTTTTCGTTTCTTTGCCGATTGACGGGAAAGTGGGGCGTCCTTTTCGTCGATTTTCTCTTTTCCTTCGTTCCCTCCCCCAATTCTCTGTGTCTCCGTGTCTCTGTGGCAAACCCTTTTTCCGCGTCTTCCGTGTCTTCCGTGGTCCCCTCAGATGCATCTTCCCTCTTCGCGGTCCGTGGTTGAAACCGTCAGCAAGAAGGCCCGATCATCTTTTCGGGCCGCACGAGTTCCGAGAACTCTTCTTCCGAAAGCAATCCCAGTTCCTTCGCCGCCTGCTTCAACGTCAGCCCTTCCGCGTGAGCCTTCTTCGCCACCTTCGCCGCATTATCGTAGCCGATGTGGGGGTTGAGTGCCGTTACAAGCATCAGGGAATTGGATAGGTGTTCGGCGATCTTCCTTTCGTTCGGAACAATCCCTCTGAGACACCGGTCCGTGAAACTCGAACAGGCATCGGCGATCAGAGTCAGGGACCGAAGAACGTTATGCGCGATGACGGGCTTGAAGACATTGAGTTCGAAATTGCCGGAGGCGCCGGCGACGCCCACCGCCGCATCGTTCCCGAGAACCTGCACACAAACCATCGTCATCGCCTCGCACTGCGTCGGGTTGACCTTGCCCGGCATGATCGAACTTCCCGGTTCGTTTGCTGGAAGAACGAGCTCCGCGAGCCCACAGCGGGGCCCCGAGCCGAGCCAACGAATATCGTTGGCGATTTTCATCAGCGAACAAGCGATCGTCTTGAGTACGCCGCTGAATTCAACGAGCGCATCGTGGGCGGCCAAGGCTTCGAACTTGTTCCGCGCCGTTACAAAAGGAAGACCGGTCAATTCCGCGATCTTCGCGGCGGAACGTTCCGCGAATTCCGGATGCGTGTTCAGCCCGGTTCCCACGGCCGTCCCCCCCAAAGCCAGTTCGTAAAGGCGCGGCAAGGCGCCGTGAACCCGTTCGATCCCGTTTTCCATTTGTTGAACATATCCGGAAAATTCCTGCCCCAACGTCAACGGTGTCGCGTCCATAAGGTGGGTTCGACCGATCTTGATGATGCCGCGAAACGCGTCGGCTTTCTCTCTCAGTGCATCTCGAATCTTCTCGAGCGAAGGAAGAAGATGATGGTGGATCCGTTCCACGACGGCGATGTGCATGGCGGTGGGAAAGGTATCGTTCGAGGACTGCGCCTTGTTGACATCGTCGTTCGGATGAATGGGATTTTTCGATCCGAGCGTTCCCCCGGCCATTTCAATCGCTCGATTGGCGATCACCTCGTTCGCGTTCATATTTGTCTGCGTTCCGCTTCCCGTCTGCCAGACGACGAGAGGAAAATGATCAAGAAGTTTTCCATCTATAACCTCGTCGGCCGCCCGAGTAATCAGATCCGCCTTTTCGCGAGGGAGTGTTCCCAGTTCCGCATTCACCAAGGCGGCTGCTTTTTTCAATATTCCAAAGGCACGGATCAATTCCGCCGGCATCTTTTCGCCCCCGATCGGAAAGTTTTTTCGCGAACGTTCCGTCTGCGCCCCCCAATACCGGTCCGCCGGCACCTTCACCTCTCCCAGACTGTCTGTCTCAATACGATACTGCATATTCCGTCCTCCTCTTTCCTACATCTCAAGTGTCTTTCTTTATCTTCCGTTCTACGGTCAACGCCTTTTCATCCGACTCCTTCCACCTAACGGAAGGAACTTACCTCGAAAAACAGAAAAACGAAAGCCTGAACTAAACGTCCCACGCTCCTTGAACAAGAAAGAGACTCCGTTTTTCTCCGATATCTCGTTCCCTTCCCTCATCATCCGGATGCAAAAGCCTTCTCATAGACTTTTAGTGGTTATAAAGTTGCGTTTCACAAAACAAAAATATTCGGTAACGGTCTCTTTCGGGGCCGATTTGATAGCCCGGGGCGGAGAGTAGAAAGGGGAGAAGAAATGCGACAACGACCATTTGTGAGGTCGGTAAAAGCTTTTGCGCGGGAATTTCTGCGGGCATGGAAGCGTGGAGGGTTGCCGCGGCATCTGCGGACGAATTACACGGAAGCTTCCGAAGAAGAGGCCGCAAGGCCTGCTGAAGAAAGAACAGAATCACCTCCGGAAACGGCGCGCCGTTCTTTCGAAAGCGGATTCGCCCCCCTTTCGATAATTCCCGGCCCGGGTTTCTCAAATAAGGAAGCCACGAAACTCCGTCAGCACCTTTCAACGGGGGAATGGGTTTCCGCCGGAAGACTCTCGCAGATGAAAATGAAAGGCGAAATTTTGGGAATCGCCATGGACTTGTCCTCCCGTACCCGCCTCTATCGGCGCGTCGGCCTGCACAGCGATCCCATTCTTCTGCACGAGACCGCAGCCGGAGTTCCTTTCGACTTTCTGGAAGAAGATGCGGTTGCGGGAATTCGCTGGCCGAACTTCGTTTCACCCTTCTTCGAGAATCTGCGTCGGCATCCCCGTATTCTCTCTTCTGCAATCGAAATTATGGGGGGAGATTTGGATTTAGAGGAGTATTTGATCGCGATCGGCGGCACACTCAAATGCTTCACAAGAGCAAGATCTTTTGAAAAGAAAGAAAAAACCGCGTGTAGAGATACAGATCTACACCGGGTCCTGTGGGGCGCTTTTGTATTGGCCGGCGGCGTTGGGAAGGAAGAGCCAGGCGTCCTTTGGTTGAAGGAGGAAGCCCGCCGGGATGAAAGAAGAGATTTCACCGTTCCCGGGGCAGTGACACTGGTATGGAAAATAGCCCCGTCGTCCGGTGAAACTCTTCGAGGCATACCACTGACCCGCTCGCGACGTCTTTGTCCTCTCGATCCTGACGTGCTGTCGCAATTATGAACTTTTAGAAAAGAACGTCGTCCACAAAATTCCTATTTCCTTTTCGTTTCCGAGGCCATTCATGCAAATTTTCATTGTGATCTCTTCACAGTCTGTAAGTATAGTTCCCTCTTCGCCCGGCGCACAAAGTCGCTTAAGAAAGGGAGTGGAAAAACCAGGAAAAACGCGGCCGTTTAGGAAAAAATGAGAGGGATGGCGCCGCGGACAGAAAAACCCGGACTCCATTACCAGCATGCCTCACCTTCCGTACATCTCACCGACGGTTTTCGGTGAATTTCGGTCACATGTCTTCAAGGTCCTTGTAGGCTGATTCGGATACCCCGAGCAATTTTAGCACCGTTTTCTGTAGTTCCGTCAGTTCAGTAACGAATGTCTGGACGAGGGCCCCGTGCTTCATCAGCCGATGACGCTCGATCAGGCCGAAAAGCCGCAGTATCTGCTCGGCGGTTGGACTCTTGCCGCTCCTCTCCTCCGGATATATGGGCAACTCCTCGATTTCCTTTCTTCGCATCGATTGCCGGACTTCACGCTCGATGAGTCCCTGCACGAGAAGCGCGAGGAAATAGAGAAAGAAGAGCGCCTCGATTCTCCCTTCGTTCTTGAGGAAAATCGGGGCTATCTCGTTGACCGATTTGAGGTCCCGAAAGCGTCCTTCCACGGACGGCTGCCTTTTATGCGCCTCGAGTACCTGGCGCGCCGAGAGAGTCCGATCGTTCGTGAGAAGTGGATACAGCCCGTCGCTTTTGCGATCGTAAGCGATCTTTTCATCGTTGAGCGACCATTCGATGTCGTGACGCCTCTTCGTGATTCTCCGGTATCGCGTATCCGAGCCCGGGCGTCCTCGTCGCTCCTGCCTGTAACTATGATCCTCCCGGGTTACGATCCGCACATCGATATACCTCGCGGTGTGGGTCCGCGTAAGGATCTCCTCTATCTTCTCTCCGATCTTCCCTCGTCCTCGCCGCCGCGTTCGAGAACTGGCCAGTTGCTTCTTCAGATCTCCCAGTTCCTCTTCGGCTTGAAGAAATTTGCCTCCTTCTCGTCTCTTCTTGTTTCACGGCCAAGAGCGAACTGAAGACCCAGATGATCGGCCACGCTTCTCTCGAAGGTAAATGATAGCGATACACCCACCATCGATCCCGCGGTCCCCATTTCTTCCTGGGATTCGGCCGGTCCCACACCTGTTCCCGCGGCGGATCGTTCTTCTGGATCCATTCCCTGAACTCGCGATCCTCCAGGCGGGATCTCGGTATCACCGTTATGAATCTTCCGCCTCTTTTATCGATGTAATCCATGTTCTCGCGGGTGCAGAGTTTGGAATCGGCCACATAGAGAAAGCCCGCCCCCCCTGCGATGGAACATAGCGCCTCCCATGTCTCGATGCGTGTCGTCGAATCGTTCACATTCCGGGAGTCGCACCGAAACTGGACGGGGACCCCGCCATCCGAGGAGGTCGTGAGAAGATACAAAAGTTGTTTCAGGTCCGGCCTGTGATCCTTCGAATACCCCCGGGTTATCCATGGGGCCCGGTTTCCCCTGATAGACCGTCCCTTCGCCTCTCGATAACGCCCACAGAAGCGGATTGTCTGTCGTATCGTTGTGGAACTCCTCGAACTTCAAGCCGAATTCCTCTCCCGCCTTGATGACAACCTCGGTCAGCAGAGTTCCTCGATCCGCGTCGAAGAGGCGATCCAGGCTCCGCCCTATCCTGTCATCCGAGATCCGCTCTCTTTCTTCCTCCGTTATACCGAATGCCGAGTGGCGAATGTGGACCGTCTCTTCCTGCCTATAGATCGGCTCTCGTTCCACCAGGATAGACCGAAGGAAAACTCCCAGCGCCTTGGAATAGCGAAGGCGCACTCTTCTGTCATCTGTCGGAACGAACCGGTCAAGAAGCGAATCGAGATCGAGACGAGCAAGAAAGCGGTTGATGATCGGAAGCGGGCCAAGGCGTTCCGTCACGAGTCGGAGGGAAGCGGAGTTTTTCGATCTAGAAATCATCTTTTCCCTTGACAAGACCTCAATCCGGCGATTATAATATCGCCAGATTATGAGGTTGTCAAGCAAAAAAAGAGAAAAAAGTTCGGGGAGATCAAAACGAGCCGAAAAGGATCCCCGGCGAAGGATCAAGGAGATCCAGAAACGAATTCTTTCGATGGATCTCGTCTGTTCCGGAACACTGCATACCAGAAGGAAAGTCTGCGGAAAGAAGACGTGCCGTTGTCACACCGATCCCGAGGCCCGGCACGGTCCATACCATGAGTGGAGCCGTCTTGAGGATGGGCGCCTCAGGCATACCGTTCTCAAGCCGGAGGAAGTCGAGAAACTCAAGCGCGCGATCGAGAACAAGCGGGAGATTTCGTCTCTTTTGCGCGAATGGGAGCAAAGTTCGATGAAGATTATACGGGGCAAAACCAGCCCGAAGGCCTGATTACACGCTAGTTACAAGAAACCGAAAACGCCGATCCGAAGTGCGGAATGTGAGCCATGCCGCCAAAATCGCACTATATTTTCCCCTCGCTTACCCTTTCTCTCTTTCGGAATAACGAGAAGGAATTCGGTTAAACGGAACTATGAGCAATCACGATATCGTGGATGTTTTCAAACTGATCGAAGACGTGCTCACGGGACGCCCTGCTCTCTGGATCGAAGACGTGAATGCAGCAGGTCACTGGTATTACGCTGGCTTCGCGAGCCAGTCGATCATAATACCGATTTTCGCTCTGGCCTACATAATAAAATTGACCGTCCCAAGCAAACCCCCGAATAAAAGCTGGGTATCGCACAACTTCCATCCAGGTATTGCGAACTATCCGACCTCGCATACTTTCGACATAAAAGAGTTCGTTGTTGATGTATGTTATGGTGTGGGGCATCCAGAGATTGCTGACGAGGGGACTTGAGATCCTTTGCAACGAAAGATCAGTTTCTACGATGCAACCGTCGTACCCTCCGATTTGCCACGTTCCTGATAAGGAAAATAATGACAGATATAATCGCCCCTCATAATAACAAATGTCATTCAAATGGTGGTGCTCTATCCCATCCTCCTCATACTTTTCACTAAACGAAAGCATTTTCTCTAATTCCCCCTCCTCGCTTACGACCAAAATTTTGTCCCGCCCGCTATCTACGATATAAAAACGCCTGTGATCCTCGTCATAGGTCAAACCGACCAAACTGTTTACTTCGGGAAAATCGAACGACTGGAAAATGTTTCCCTTCTTGTCCATCAAGCGCATTCCGTGAAGTTCGTCGACAAATGCATAGCCCCCGGGATAACGGATCAACCCGCGACATTTTCCTTGATACCAACGAGTCAATGTCTTATCACGGATTCGATACCGAAAAATACCTCCCGTCTCCTGGTCGGCAACCGAGAAAACCAATGTCTGATCAACACATTTTAGGCGGCGTCCCAAATACATGTTTTTCAATAAGGGAGTACAACAATAACACGATTCCGAAACGCCCTTTCGTATAAGTGCTTCCACTACGCTCTCATAGGATCCTGTCGTTATAACAAGGTATTTTGGTTGTTTATCTCGAAAAAAGGTTTCCGGACTCACTATGGGAACACCCATCGTCGTTCCACCGGTCAAAGCCGGGTTGGAATCCACAACGTACTTCGGTCGCAACCCACACCTCCGAATGGTTTTCTCAAACCACTCTCCCACTCCCCAAAAATAAAGGTCTCGGTTTCCCATTTCTTCTCGGATCGATTCCGGAGTTTTGAACATCTCCAGCC
Source organism: Candidatus Hydrogenedentota bacterium (assembly GCA_003697085.1). Classification (GTDB taxonomy): domain Bacteria; phylum UBA8481; class UBA8481; order UBA8481; family J006; genus J006. Next base: position 25,725 of record RFFU01000040.1, on the reverse strand, counting down.
GGATCGGACCATTCGATTCATTCCGAATATTCGACATTTCTACCTACACCACCTTTGTGCAGTCGTCAGATAATTCTGCGTTTCAAAATTATTTTCACCGCAGTTCTTCTGGATTCGACTCATTACATTGCACCGAATACATCCTTACTGTGGGAAATTAACAGAAAATTTATCTTTTCCAAAGGATTTAAATCAGCATCCGCCAGACCCTCCCCCGCGCGGAATTCTCACCCACTAACAGGCAACGCCGCGATGCCAGTATCCTCGACAACTGGCTGGACCTCGGACGCCGTTTCGACGGACTCTGATTTTCGTCGGATGACCTACGTGCGTTCCGTCAACCCCTGCAAACCTGTTCCAACAAGTAAGAAGTTTGTACTCCCAGGAAAAGCAAGTATACTGAGATTTCTCTTCGGCCATGATTTGCGATGCCTGCCCTGCTTGCCAACAAAAAGACACGGGGAAGGATAAAGGAATTCCTGGTCAGAAGGTTTCCGATGGGAAAACATTCTTCTCCTCGAAAACCGCTCCAACCTCCTTCGTCCCTCTAAAGCCGAAAAATCGGGCTGTCAGTCTCCTCCCTTTCGGCCCGCTCCCGCTTGGCCCCTCGATTTATGTATCCATCAGACGGCGTTGAATCAACCGGATCTCGTCCTCCGGCCTCTTCATATGGGCGGCGATCTCCCGCGCCGTTCGTCCGTTCGCGGAAAGCCGCCGGACTTCCTTGACGATCTCGTCCCTCCCTCCGACCGGCTTCGCTTCCCGAATCGCTTCCCCCGCCTCTCTCCGCACCGCCTCATCGGCCACGCCCTCCTTCCATTCCGCCATCCCCGCCCGTAACCGCCTCTCCAGCACCTCCAGATCCGACAAAAGCGAATTCAGCCTTCTCACCCGCTCGTTCGCCAAGTCGATCACACGACGCAATTCCTCACGACGATCCTCAACGGCATTGGCGTGAGAATTGGCCACCCGCGTCAACTCCGAGATAAAATTGGCCACACGGCTCTCCAATTCCGTCATCTCCTCGCCCGGCACTCCCTCCAAACGTCCCACGAGTTGCTCGATCCTTCGGCTCAACACGACATAAACCGCCAAACCCACCCCCAGAGAAAGCAGAACGGACGCCAAGATTAGTTCCATCGGTTCACCTCCCTGGTCTCCCCCACCGGCCGCCGCTCCCCAGGACGGTTTTTTTAGATCGTATGCTCATCCGACGAGATCAACCTTGATGCCCTTGTTCGGTTCCGGTGCCCCCCGCACCTCCTCATCCTCCTCTTCTTCCTCCCCGCCCGTCCGCCTCTTTCGGAGAAACGCCCGACCTCGCCCTGAGCCCTCGGGATCCAATTCGCTCTCCTGGGATTCCGGACTCTCCTGGACCGTCGTCTCTTCCTGCTGGGACTCTTGCACCCGATCCTCTTCCTGTCCGATCTGCTGGTGGGACGTGACATCCTTCTGCGCTTGCATCTGCCGCGCCACGTCGTCACCTTGGAGGACGTTCACCTGGAGGTGAATCGGTTCGGCCACCTTATTTCCCCTTTCCCGAATCGGAGTCCTTCTTCTTCCGATTCTTCTCGCTTCGCGGCTCTTCGTAGGAACCAACGGATATCTCCCCATTGAGTTCCTTGACCGTCACATATTTCTCCTCCTGCGTCACATAGAACGGAACCGAACCGATCGTGATCTTGACACCGGGATAGAGCGTGTCCGAAACCGCCACGACGGCCCGCACCTTTTCCGAAGCCCGTGCCTGCACGTCCTTCAGCTCCGCCGCCATTTCCTGGATACGCGCTTTGAGCGAATTCTGCGCCGCGCTCAACGTCTGAAGGATCTTCACCTTGTCCGGCGGAAGATGCCCCAGCTTCTGCTTCAAAGCCGCGAGAGCCGCAATTCCCTTCCGAACGTTCTCGAAATTCTTCCTGTCCTGAACAATGGATTGCTGGAGTTCCTCCATCCGCGCCGCCAGTTTCGGCTGAACACCGACCTCCACCTGAGTCTTCGTGGACATCGGCGAGCCGAGCGTCTTGCAGTAGACGCCGCGAAAGGCCCGTACCAACCCGCCCACGATCATCCCCTTCTTTCCCCCCGTGCCAACAATGATTCTCCCGCCGCAATCCACGTTGGAATGCATAATCGCATCGACGACCGTAATGTCCTCGCGAACATCCAAATTCGTCTCCTGGACGAAGCGGGCTCGAAACGCACCGTTACAGACGATTCTCCCCTCCTCATGCCCCATCACTCCTCCCTGCACCGTAATATCGCCGTCCGCCTCCAATACCGCTTTTCCGACCGTCTTACCAACAACAATATCACCGGTCGCCTTGACGCTATACCCGTCCTCGACCCCCCCTGTGATCTGCACCGTTCCGAGAAAATTGATGTTCCCGGTCTCCGGGCCGACGTTTCCGCTTACCGTAAAGACCTCGGAAACCTGAATCTTGTTCGCCAGAAGCGACACGACGCCGTTACAGAGAGCACGCGCTTCCTTTCCGTCCGGCGTAATCTCGACATTCTTTCCCGCCAAAAGCCGAGCCGGGCGTCCGGGCTTCGCGGCCAGATATTCGTTTCGCACGGTGATTCCGGCCCTTCCGGCCGTCGGGGGGTGCAGAACCGCCAGCACCTGTCCCTCGACCACGTTCTCGACGAGATTGAGTTCCTTGAAGTCGATCCGGCCGTGCTCGTCGGCCACGGCGGGCCGAAAGGTCTTCTCCGTCTCGAAGAGATATTCGATCCATCCATCCTCGCCGTCCTCCGTCGGTCGTCCCTTCGCAATCTCAACGGCCTCGTCGTAAACGGGATCGGAAGCCAATTTCTCGAGACGGGCTTCGTCCACACCGTAGAGGATTCCTTCCTGTTTCAAAGCGGTCTTCAGTTCCTCGAGCGAAAGTTTCGCGCCGCCGGGTTCCGGGGGAAGAATGCGGAGATGAGCCGTCATACCATCCTTGGCGATCGAGACTTCGGGTTGAGCCGGCCGCGGCCGATATTTTCCGATCAAAATCGGCTCCTTCGCCCGCTGTTCGATCGCCTGGCGAATGGCGTCCTGATTGATCTGCTCGACGCGCTCCCGCCGCGCCGCCGTTACGATCTCCTCCACCGTCGGAGGCGCCGTCTCATCCTTGATATTGAGAAGCAAAAGCGCGCGGTTCTCCTCGTCGATCGAGATGCGAAAGAGGTTCCGCGCGGCGGCACCAGACGTTGCTTCCGCCGCGGTCTCGACGGCCTTCTCTTCTTCCTTACGCTCCGACACGCCTGCAGCCCCCCCGGCTCATGTGAAGGCCTCGCGATTCTTCTGGAGTTTCGCCCGGAGGCGGTGGATCGCCTTCGAATGGAGTTGAGATACGCGAGACTCCGTCACTTCCAAAACCAGCCCGATCTCCTTCAACGTGAGCTCCTCGTAGTAATACAGCGCGATGACTTCCTTCTCCCGCGGCGGAAGTTCCTTGATCGCCTCGATCAAGATCCGCTTCACTTCCTCCCGCTCGATATTGTAATTCGGATGGTCCTTCTCGCTTCCCGCCAGGGTATCCCCGAGTTGAACCTCGTCGTCGTCCGAGCCGACATGCCAGACGTCCTCCAGCGACATCACGGCCGTACCGGAGACGTCGTTCACCAACTGCTCGAACTCCGCCATACTCAACCCCAATTCCGCAGCCACCTCCTCATCCGTAGCCGCGCGACCGAGACGATTCTCCAACTCCGCGTAGGCGGCCTGAAGTTGCCGCGACTTCTGTCGTACGGAACGCGGTATCCAATCCAGAGCACGCAATTCGTCGATGATTCCGCCGCGAATCCGCGTCGTCGCGTAGGTCTTGAACTTGTATCCGAGCGATGGCTTGTATTTCTCGATGGCGTCGATCAGTCCGAAGATACCATAGGAAACGAGATCATCGAATTCGACATTCGCGGGCATATTCACGGCCATCCGGCCCGCAACATACTTCACCAAGGGCGCGTACCGTTCGATCAACTGGTTCCGGACCTCGATGTCCCCCGTGTCTTTGTAGCGCTTCCAAATCTCCTCGTCGGAAAGCACATCCTTCTCGGAGGTCGCCATCCTAGAACTCTCCTCCAAAAACGAAATAGGCCATAACCGCCATTATCAACAGAATCGCGAGCGCGGCGAGCACAAAATGTTTCGTGGTGATTCCACCGCCAACCGCCGGTTCATCCGACCAGAGGAACCCCTGCGATACGGTCGCCTCAGCCGTCTTCACGCGCAACTCCCCCGAGATGTTCGCCAGGCCCTGCAGACTCTCCCCCATCGACATCCGAATCGTTACGCGATCAAACTCGGCTGGAGTCACCGAAAGAACCCGCCCCTCCAACGCTTCCCCTTCCTTTCGCCCTTGCCGCGCCGCCAGCAATTTCATCGCGTTCTTTCGCACCGTCGAGGTCTCGCGCGGGTAAACAAGGATCGTCGTTCCGGGAGAAAGATCCTTCGCTGGGGTTCCCGTGACCGGCGCCAAAATCGGATCAACTTTGATCGTCAACAACCGGTCCATCGGCTTCACCGCCTCGGCCCCCGGCACCGCATCCGTGTCCTTCGCCTCATCCCCCTCCCGCTCCTCTCCGCGATCCTCCTCTTCCCCCTCCACCTGTTCGAAACGCTCCACATCGATCTGCAAAAGAACCCGGCTGTCCGCGATCGCTCGCGATAATATCTCCATCAGGATTCTTCGCACATCCGCCTCGTGATCCGTCTTGATCCCCTCGATCACCTCCGTCCCGAAATCGTCACGCAACATCTGACGGAGATATTTTTGGACATCGGAAGTCATTTGGTTCGCCGTCAGCCCGGAGAGTTTCGCCGAGACGATCGCGTCTTCCAATTCCTTCCACCCCTGGTCCACCCTCATCCTCAGATCCGTGCTGTCCCCGACAACCGCGACGAAGACCCGCTCGACCATCTCGCGATCCATATCGAAGATCGCGATGAAGGCTCCACGAACCTCCGTGAAATCCCCGGCAAAGGCGCCCTTGACCGCGCACATATGGCGTATCCGCCCGCTCGAGGATACCTCGAGGAGGGGAGCGGAATCCCCGCGCTCTCTCGGGATGTCCGTCTCCAAGCTTGTTCCTCTCTCTTCCACCATCAAATCCGCTCCACACCCTCGGCTCGCCGCTGACTCATTCCCCCTTCTCCTCTTCGCCCGCCATCTCTCGGAGGACCTGGGCCAGTTCCTCAGGGGGCCGGCCGTGCACTCCGGTCACCTCCGGTTTCTCCACCTCAGGCAACTCCGATTCAATGTTAGCCAATTCCTCGGGTCGAATCGAGGAAATATCGGTCTTGGTGGGACCGCCCCGTGACCGAACCGGAGCCGAGGATGCTTTGCCTCCCTCCAGCGTCAAAAGGATGATTTGGATCACAACACCGACACCCAGAACCGCTACCGCAATGAGTCCGGACTCCAGAGCCTTCGCTTGAGGGGAAAGGTCGCCCATCTGAATCCATCGAACCGCTCCCGCAATCAATGCCACACCGCAAAAGAAGAGAAACAGAAGGATTGAAAATCCACCACACCTCCGTCTCCTGATCAAGACGCCGCCTTCTCGATGTCCGGATGTTGCTCGAGGAGCGCGGCCAGCCGCCTTTCCTTCTCCGAAACCACCGCCAACTCCATCTCATTCGGCTCCGTCGTGGAAAAACGTATCGCTGAACCGCTCCGTCCCGTAACTCTCTTGAACTCCTCCCACCACACCCGGCGCAACTCTCCCAACCCCGTCTTCAATCGATAGCGAACCGGGGCCGGGGAGTACGTTTCGTCCAAACCACGGGCCTTGTCGTCGACTTCTTTTTCTCGAACAGCAAGGGACTCCGCTTCGTTCCTTTCAACGGAAAGAGGAGGCTTTTCCCGCCGAGGCGCCTCCCGCTGCGTTTCCTGAACCTTATCCTCCTGACTTCGATCGTTATTCTCCTGACTTCTTCTCTTTGCTCGTTTGGAACCAGATCGCGCCGGAGTTCCGGCCGTAAATTCCTCGATGTGAAGAGCGGCCGCGCGCGCTTCCTCGGTGAACCCAAGCGCCGCGGCAAGATCGCGCAGTAGCCTCCACGATTCGATATCGTTCCGCTCGCGGGCCCGGCGCCGGGCCCATTTCAGTCTTCGCTCGTTCCAGTCCCTTCCCGTCATACGATCAAACTCTTCAGCACAACGCGGGCTCTTCCCGCGGCCCCGTAAAAAGGAGACTCCGAAACAATCTGAGAAACGACCAGCCGCATTCGAGAGCATCGAAGGCTCGTTCCGGAACGGAGGCCCCTTCGATACGGTCCGCGATCATCGCCACGGAACGCGCCGCGCGACTGCACCGCGCCGCGCAGGCAAACGGCCGCCGCCGGGCCACGGCTTTCCTTACCTCCGCGTCCTCCAGAATAAACCCGCTCCACTCCACCGGCTGTTCGAGATATTTCATCGCCGAGACACGGAACCGCTCCGCCGTCGTTCTCGCCTGTTGGATACTCTCGGCACGGTTCACGATCAGTCCGATTCGGGAACGGAAATCGCGCGCAACGAGCCCCTTCAACAACGCATACGCGTCGGCGACCGAAGTCGGTTCCGGGGTCGTCACGAGCAGAACGATATCGGCGTTCTCCAGAAACCCCAACACCCGGCTTGACATCCCCGCGCCAACGTCCACGACAAGGTAATCCGCGGGTGATGTTGCGTTCGAGAGAGCGTTCCGCAGCCGGCGGCGGCGGGAATCATCCAGATCCGCCAGGTCCGGCATGCCACTCGATCCCGGAACGATCTTTAATCCTGCCGGACCTTCTACGATGACTTCCGAGATCCCCATCCCCCGTTTCAAAACATGAGAGACCGTGTATCGCGGAGTGATCCCCGCCAGAATACAGACGTTGGCCGTCCCGAAATCCGCGTCGAAGATACAGGTCTGCCGTCCCCGCATCGCCAATTCGATTGCCAAATTCAAGGCCACGTTCGTCTTGCCGACACCGCCCTTTCCGCTTCCGACCCCGACGATCCTCGATGGCCGCTGCTTCGCCCCGTTCCGCCCTCGTAAGAGCCGTAAGGCCGCCGCTTGGTCCGCCTTCATCTCTACGCCTCCTCCCGCGACAGAAACCGATCGACGAAAGCCTCGGCCGTCGCCGGGAGAATGTCGTCCGGAACGCTTTGTCCCGTCGTGAGGAAGGATACCGGAAGCAAGGATTCCGCCGCAACCGTGAACATCCTCCCCCACCGATTCGTCTCGTCCACCTTCGTGAAGATCAATTGGACATCCTCGACGATCGAAAACTCCTCCAAAATACGCCGCATCTCCTCGATCTCGGTCGATCCCGAAACCATCAAAAGGGCTTTCGGCCGATACGGCGCTCCCGCAAGCATCTTTCTCAATCCATCGATCCCTTCCGTGTTATACGGACTCCTCCCCGCCGTATCCACAAGAATAAATTCCTTGTCGTAATGCCGTTCGATGACCTCCTGAAGTTCCTCCGGTTCCGTTGCCTGTTCGAACGGGACTTCCATAATGTCACAATAAGTCTTGAGCTGCTCGGCGGCGCCGATGCGGTAATAGTCGAGTGAAACATAAGCGAGCGTTCGGCCTTCCGCTTCGTGCAGCTGCGCTCCCAACTTCGCCAGAGTCGTCGTTTTGCCCACCCCTGTCGGACCCACCGCCACCAGAATCGTCGGATAATCGGGGTCCGGAGCAAGGGGTTTGGCTATCCTGAGGCGTCCACCCAATTCCTTCGCCAACCGCGCGCGTAGAATCGTCTCTTCCTCCCGCTCTTCCGCCGCAGTCCGATCCAAAATCGCGTGCTTCAACTCGGCCACGATCTCTTCCTCCACCGCCTCCGCTTCCAACCTCTTCAAGAGTTTCTCCAGTACCTCGCTCTCGTTACTCGTCTCGATCACCGGAACGGACCCCGCTGAAGAAGGTTCCGAAACCGTGTTGCGTCCCTCCGAAAGGGAATCGGTCCGTTTCCCACCTCCCGCTTTCTCCACTTCGGGCCCCGAGGAAATGGAAGCATCAGCGGAAAATCCACCCAGCGCCACTCGGATTTCATCCCGGATCAACGAATGAATCTCCCTGCGAAATTCCTTCATCATTTCATCCGCGGAAAGACCTTCCGTCGCCCTCTCCTCGGAACGAACCTCCCTCTCGATGACGTCTTTCCCTCGAGCGGGACGACGCGGCCAACCATAGACTCCCGCTGCGGAATAATCCGGTTTTGCTTCTTCTTCGATAATCCAATCCCGCCTCGATGTTCCTGCTCGTACCGAATTTGCCGCTGAAATAATCTTTTCGATCGTCTCGCGTGACACTCTCTCAGAACCGGGACTTCTTGAAACGTCTGCCCGCCCACCGGCACCCCTCTTGCTCTCTTCGCCCCGCTCGCCGCCCAGCCAGCGCGGCAGCCGTTCGCCCTCCACCACGTAGATCTTTTTCCCGCCGAGGCCGAAAAACCCGCCGCGCCTCTCCGTCCAGTGCCCCAAAAGAACAGCCTCGGCTCCCAGCTGCTGCTTCATCGCGATCAGCGCCTCCCCCATCGTCTCGCCCTCGAACGTCCGCCGAATCCCTACCATCCTCATCTACCTCCCTTTCCTTTGTTTTCCTTTCTCATTCTTTTCTCGAAAACCCTCCTCGCCTCTTTTTTTGGGCGCGGCATACCGCACTCCTGCGCCCCAATATCGCCCCTCCTTTTGATTTTTTCCTTTTGCCTTCCTTTCTTCCGCGTCTTCCGTGCTTTCCGTGGTTTTCCTTCTTTCCGTGCTCTCCGTGCTTTCCGTGGTTCCTTCCCTTCCGTGTCCTCCGTGTCTTCCGTGGTCTCCTCCCTTCCGTTCTCTTCCGTTCTTTCCGTGGTCCGTCACGCCGCCACCGTCCCAATCGTCCGAATCTCGATATCCGGAATAATCTCACTGAAGGACAGCACCACCAGGTTCGGAGCAGCCCGCTGGGTCAGTGTCTTGAACGCAGCCCGGGCTCGCGGCGAAGTCAAAACCAAAGGACTGATTCCCGCCTGAACCGCCTTCTCCGCCTCCACTCCCAACTTCTCCAGAATTCGTTGGATCCGCGCCGGATCCATATTGATCGTTCGCCCCTCCGGTGTGATCTCGACCCCCGCAACAACTTCCTCCTCCAACCTCGGATCCAACGTTATGACCGCCAGTGTCCCGTCGTCGGAGAGATACTGCTTCGTAATGTGGCGCGCCAAGGCGGCCCGAACGACTTCCGTCAACCGGTCCAGATCCTTCCCATACGCTGCGGTTCGATCCGCGATCGTCTCCAGAATCGTCACCATATCGCGGATCGGCACTCCTTCCCGCAACAGGTTCTGCAGAATCTTGTGAATCTCGCCGACACTGAGCGCCTTCGTCGCATCTTCGACCAATGCCGGATAATGCTTCTTGATCTCGTCGAGAATCTGTTGGGTCTCCTGCCGTCCCAGAATCTCGAAAGCATGCCGCTTGAGAATCTCGGTCAAATGCGTGGCAATCACCGACGGCGGATCGACGACCGTGTACCCCGCCAATTCCGCCTTCTGCCGATCCCGTTCGCGGATCCAGACGGCGGGCAATCCGAACGCCGGTTCGCGCGTGGCCTCCCCCTTGAGCTCCGCCGTCGCCGTCCCCGGATTCATCGCGAGATATTGGTCCGTCTTGATCGAGGCGGAGGCGACCTCGACTCCCTTGATCTTGATCGCATACTGATTCGGCCGGAACTGCATATTGTCCCGAATGCGGATCGGCGGAACAATCAACCCCAGTTCCAACGCCATCTGCCTTCGAATCATCGTGATCCGCTCCAGGAGATCCCCCCCTTGCTCGGGATCGACAAGCGGAATCAGTGCGTATCCGATCTCGACCTCCAACGGATCGACGGCCAAAAGCGAGGCCACGTTCTCGGGTTTTCTTTGTTTCGCCTGGTCCTTCTTCTCGCGGACCTCCTCCTCCTTCTGAAGTTCCTTGACCGTCCTCTGGCAGGTCCAGGCGAGCGTGCCGGTGAGCGCACTGAAGAGCAACATCGGCCAACCGAGATAGAGCGCGCCGAGGAATCCCAGCATTCCGCTGGCGATCATAAGAGCCCGCGGTTGCATCGTCAGCTGAGATATTACATCCACACCGAGGTTATCCTCCGAGGCGGCGCGCGTCACGATCAAGCCGGTGGACATCGAGATGAGAAGCGAGGGAATCTGCGAGACGAGCCCGTCGCCGATCGTCAATAACGTGTATGTGCTCGCCGCCTCCACGACCGGCTCTCCTTTCATCAGGACACCGATCGAGAGTCCGCCGATGATATTGATCGCGGTGATCACCAGCCCCGCGATGACATCTCCCTGCACGAATTTGCTGGCGCCGTCCATGGCACCGTAAAAGTCCGCTTCCCTCCGAATCTCCTCCCGCCGCTCAATGGCTTCCTTCTCCGTAATGATGCCCGAGTTGAGGTCGGCATCGATCGCCATCTGTTTTCCCGGCATGGCATCGAGGGTGAACCGCGCCGCCACCTCTGATACCCGCGTCGCGCCCTTGACGATCACCATAAATTGAATCGCCACCAATATCAGAAAGACGACGATCCCGATGACGTAATTTCCCGAAACGACCACCTCCCCGAAGAAACGGATGATCTTTCCTTGAAACGCGGTTCCTTGTGACAGGATCAAGCGCGTCGAGGAGACGTTGAGCGAGAGGCGGTAAACGGTGGTGAGAAGCAGAAGCGAGGGGAACGCCGAAAAATCGATCGCCTTCACCGTGTACATAACGGAAAGGAGTACGATCATCGAGATCGTGATCGAGAGAGCCATACCGATATCCAAAACCCAAGCGGGGATGGGAATGACCATCATGATCACGACGACGGCGACGCCGAGCGCGATCATGGCATCGGCGTTCTTGAGAATCGAATCGGGAAGCGTCTTCGGGCGTGCCATCAGGAAGCCTTCCTCTTCATACGGTACACGTACGCCAAGACCTCAGCCACGGCCTGATAGAACTGCGGCGGGATCTCCGATCCGATCTCGACCCCGCGATACAGTGCCTGCGCCAACGGCTTGTTCTCCACGACCGGCACCCCGTTCTCCTCGGCGATCTGCCGGATCTTGATCGCCAAAAACCCTTCCCCTTTCGCGACGACCGTCGGGGCCTGCATCGTCGCGTTGTCGTACTTGATGGCCACGGCATAGTGCGTCGGATTCGTGATGACGACATCCGCCGTCGGGATCTCCCGCATCATCCTCCGTCGCACCACTTCCATCATCCGCCGCCGCTGCGCTTTCTTGATCTCGGGGTCCCCTTCCGACTGCCGCCGTTCGTCCTTCACTTCCTGCTTCGTCATCTTCAAAGAATCCTTCCACTGGTAGCGCGAATAGGCATAGTCGGCCAGCGCCAAAATCCCCAACAACACGCTGATCTTCCAGAGAAGCTCGAAGGCGATCTTCAGGATCGTCGCCGTTACCGGATAGGGCATCAATTTCCACAGCGTCAGAAGTTGCGGAAGGTTCTTCTTCAAAACGAGATACGCGATGAAACCGCACCCGACCACTTTCAAGAAGGATTTGAAGAGGTTGAAGAGGACCGTCTTTCCGATGACGAGCCGGTCGATCAGTTTCTTCGGCTGCGGAAAGATCTTATTCAGTTTCGGCTTGAGCGGATTCCACGTAAAGAGCCAACCGACCTGCAGCACGTTGATCCCTATCGCCACGATCACCTGCACGAGAATGACGGGCCAAATCACGTTCAAGAGATGGAGAATGTTCTCGAGGATCAAAGTCCTCAAGGAGCCGTCCGTGAGTTCGAGAGTGCCGAGGTTCTCGAAGAAGTACCGGAGGTGATCCACTTCCTTCATCACGACCCTGGGGAAGACGAGAAACCCGATAAGGCAGCCCATAAACAACGTGACGATCTGGTTCACCTCTTGAGATTTCGCAACCTGTCCTTGCTCGCGCGCTTTCGATATCTTCTTGTTTGTCGGATCCTCCGTCCGCCCTTCGTCCTCGGCGGCGAACATTTGGAGATCAAAATAAAGTCGCCCGGCGGCCGCCCGGTACTTTCCTCTTCCTTCTCCGCTTTCACGACCCCTCACGAGAAGACCCTTACCGAAGAGCGGAGGAAAAGAGAAAGGCATTATGAAATCGGCGATCTGGCGCACTCTTCCGTTCACGCCATACTCCTCAAAACCGCGCGGATCACGAGAAACGAGTGGTAGAACGTGTTATCCACGACGGTATAGATTGCGGGAATGATCATCAAGAGGATGATGAGCCCCACCGCGATCTTGATCTGAAACCCGGCCACCATAATGTTCATCTGCGGAGCCATCTTCGAGAGAATCCCCAAGACCAGTTCAACGAGAAAGATCGTTCCCATCATCGGCGCCGCGATCTGGAAGGCGATGATGAACATCTCCCGGAGACTTCCGACCATCACCGCCGCCAACGGCCGCGCCGCGGCGATTCCAAAGACCGGAACCGCCTTGAAGGAGTAAATCAACGCCTCGATCACCATCCGATGCCCCCCGATCAATATGAAAACGATGATCGCAAAGAGCGACTTCAACTGCCCGAGAATCGGAATGGAGGTGGCGGAGAGCGGATCAAGGACGTTCACGATACCGAAGCCCAACTGGAGACTGTAGAACTCGCCGGCCATCAGAAACGACGTGTAATAGACCTGGACAATCAATCCGATCAGGATTCCCACGAGAGCGGACTGGAAGAGATGGAGGAGATAGACCGGTCCGAATCCAGCCACGGGAGGCAGGAAAGGAGCGGTGAACGGATAGACCACCAGCGCCAGCGCGGCCGCGGTCCAACCCTTGACGCGGCGCGGAAGTTCCGCGATGTTGAAGACAGGGGTGAGCACGAAGATCGATCCCATCCGGACGAAGACGAGCGTAAAGGGCAGGGTGTGTGCTTCGAGGAATTCCGCCGCCGTCACGGCGCCACCCGCGACATCGTTGTGATCAACAGCGTAACATATTCGGTCATCATACGGATCATCCACGGTCCAAAGATCGCAACCGAAATGAGAATCGCGAAGAGTTTCGGAACGAAGGTCAGTGTCTGCTCCTGAATGGAGGTCGTCGTTTGGATGATGGAGATCATCAGGCCCACGATGAGGCCGATGACCAGCATCGGAGAAGCGATGATGATCGTCATTGTGAGAACATCCCGCGTCAGATCCACCGCCATGTGCTGCGTCATCGAATCTCTCCTATCCGAACGATTTGACCGCGCTGAGCGCAATCAGGTTCCAGCCGTCTACGAGAACGAAGAGAAGAATCTTGAAGGGAAGGCTGATCATCACCGGCGGAAGCATGATCATTCCCATCGACATCAATGTCGAAGCGACGACCATATCGATCACGAGAAACGGCAGGAAGATATAGACTCCCATCAGGAAAGCCGTCGTCAGTTCGGACACGATAAAGGAAGGAACGATTATGTACGTCGGAACGTCATCGACGTTACGCGGCCGTGGAAGACCGGACATCCGGATGAAGAGCGCCAGGTCCTTCGGGCGCGTCTCCTTCAACATAAAACGCCTTACCGGCCCGATCGCCGCTTCGTAAGCCTCGACGGTCGTGATCTGCTTCGCCTGGTAAGGATCCCAGGCCTTCTCCTTGATCTCCTTGATCGTCGGCGCCATGACAAAGAAGGAAAGAAAGAGCGCCAGGGCCAACGTCACCTGGGTCGGAGGAAGATCCTGCGTCCCCATGGCCCGCCGCACGAAGGAAAGGATGATCACAATCCGCGTGTAACAGGTCGTCATCAAGACGAACGACGGTGCCACCGCGAAAAACGTCAGAAGGAAGAGGAATTTCAAGGCTAAGGTGACGTCTTCCGGATTGTCAGTTCCCTGGAGGAACGTGATCTTTGGCAGAGGCGCCACGTAGGGCGGGGATGGTTTATGAGGCAGCGCCGCCGCAACCGCCGTGCTGAAAACGGCGATCAAAACCATCGAAAGAAGACTCTTTCTTCCCCAATTCCGCAAGCCGGACCGTTCCTCCCGACCCGCGGAGATCACCGAATTTTCTCCCTCCCTTTTTGCCATCGTACCCTCCCGTGTTTCTTGCTGTATTGCATCCGCGTTCTCAACCGCCGGTTTCGGCCTCTCTCTCTTGACCCGACCGGCCCCGCGGGCCTTTCGTCATTCGAAAGGAATATCCGCGGAATCCTACTCAACGAAAAAATTTGTCTATCTCGGCCTCACCTCCCTCCAACCCAGACCCGCCAAACGTTCCCGCTCCCGCTCGAGAAACACTGCGGCGTCCGAAAGCGGGTTTCGAGCCGTCGCACTTCTCGGCACCTCTTCCGGCTCGATAAACCGCGAAAGCGCCCGCCGAAAGGATTCGCGCGGTACCGTAGGCCGGGCGCTCTCCTCGCCTCCGCCCCGCCCCTCGCCTTCCCGGCGGGAATCCCATAACTTCACGCGATCCGCCGCTTCCCCTTCCAACTCCGCAATCTTGCCCACACCCTTCTCTCCGACACTCAAGACGAGAACCTTTCCTCCAATCTCGACCACGTGAAGAAAATTGTTCCCCGAAAGAGGCTCGGCCGCGATCCGGCGAATCAGGCCGTCCCGAAAGAACGGCAGTCGTCCTTTTCGCAAGAAACGTGATGTAGCGAAGATCAGCGCAATCACGAAGAGAAGCGCCCCGGTCATCTTCAGCGTCTCGACAAGAAGATCCTTTGCGGCGCGCCGCACGGTTGGAGCCGCGGGATTCGCCTCCGCGGCGGCCGAAGGCGTTCCGCCCGCTTCGTCCAAGGCCCCGCCCGGACGGAAAAAAGAGTCGTCGATACCACGCCGAAAGGATGCGGCGGCGACGGGCAGCGAAATCCCCCCCGCCAAGACCAGCGAAACCACCACCGCTGCTCCCACAACTACGGCTCGTTCTCTCATCTCCCCTCCCGGAAACCTCATCCTTCTACTGCAACCCCTTGATCCTCTCCAAGGGACTGACGATGTCCGTCACCCGAACACCGAAATTCTCGTCGATCACCACGACCTCACCGCGCGCGATCAACTTGTTGTTCACCAGAAGATCCACGGGCTCGCCCGCCAATTTGTCCAACTCGATGATCGAACCCGTTCCCAGCTCGAGTATGTCGCGGATCATCATCGTCGTCCGCCCCAATTCCACCGTCACCTGCATCGAGACATCGAGAAGAATCTCGATGTTCTTCTGCTGACCTTCCGTCAACGATGGGGTCAACGCGGGAAACTGAACCTGCTGGACAGCGACTCCGCCTCCCGCTCCCGCCGCGCCGGTCGCTCCCGCTCCGGATGTCGCCGCCGGCGCCCCCGCGGGCTCCGACACAACCTGAACGAGCGGCTTCTCCTGGACCCCGCTGAGTTTCCGCGCGCTGCCGGAATCCATCACCAACGCCAGCATCCCCGAACCCCCTCCCTCGATCTCGAGGCTGTACTGCGCGACGGCGCGCAAGCCGCTGCCCGCCAACGGAGGCGGAGACCCGGCGTTGGCACGGATCGAAATCTCGCCCGCCTGTACATCCGAAAGCAGTTCCCGTCCCATCGCCGTCGTCAGAGCATTGACGAGATGGGTTACGCCTTCCTTCGCCGCCTGTTGGTGCAGTTCGTCGAGGTCGCCTTCGGGGATTTCCGACGAGCCCATCAGCGTGGCGGCGATGACCGCCGCTTCCGGACGACTCAAAACGACCGCCGCCGGCCCTGTCAAACCACCACTCAAGGAAAACTCGAACCCCACCGAATCCGGCGGCAATACCGCACTCAGGCCGTCGTCATCGAGCATATCGACGGAAATCGGCGTCAGCGTGATCGGCTTTCCGATCAGGGTCGAGGCCGTCTCACCGGCCGAGGCCATACATTGCTTGAGACGTTCTCCGAGCGCCTTGAGACTCTCTCCATCCAACGCGCCTCCGGGGGAAGCCTGAGCCGCCGGAGCCGCGGCCGGCGCGGTCGTCCCGCCCCCCGGCGATGTCACACCGGCGGTCGAATCGGTGTCGTCCAGCGCCGCGCCCGAAAGCAACGCGTCAATCTCTTCCTGTGTCAACATTCCCTCAGCCATACTTCGCCTCACCTCGCTTCCCGCCCTTCTTGAAGACCATCTCGTCCGAATAGAGATCCTCCACCAGGCGCGTAATCTGAATCGCCATCTTCCGGCCCGATATTCCGACTCTCCCCTGAAACTTCCTCCGGTTGTGGACCCGCACCGAAGCCTCAGCCGTAATGGGCTGATCCAATTTCAAGACATCGCCGACCTTCAAACTCATCAACTCCCGCATCGTGATCGTCGTGGATCCCAAGACTCCGACGACAGGGATCGGCGTGCGCGCCAGGCGCCCCTTGATGGAGTCGAGCGAGTCGGTGGCCTTGCCGCGCCGGATCGAGGAATACCAATATTGGGCCGAGAGTTTCGTGATAATCGGCTCCAATGTGATGTACGGAATACAGAGGTTCGTCAATCCCTCGACCTCTCCGACCCGCGTCTCCAATGTGATCAAAACAGTCATATCGTTCGGAGGGACGATCTGAACAAACTGCGGATTCGACTCGAAGGTCGCCAGGCGCGGCCGAAGATCGACCACGTTCGCCCAGGCCTCTTTCAAATCGTTCAGAATTCTCAGTATGATCCGCTCGATCACCCCCCGCTCGATGTCCGTCATCTCTCGGTTCAAATTCACCGGCTTCCCCTTGCCCCCGAAGAGACGGTCGATCATCGAGAAGGTGATCGCCGGATCCATCTCGAGAACCGCGCTCCCTTTCAACGGGCTCATATCCACCACCGCCAAGGTGGTCGGGTTCGGAATCGACTTGATGAACTCTTCGTACGTCAACTGATCCACGCTGGAGACGTGGACCCCCACGAGCGTCCTCAGGCGCGCCGAGAGAGCGGTGGTGGCCAACCGAGCGAACGCCTCGTGCATCATCTGCAGCGTTCGAATTTGGTCCTTCGAAAACTTATCCGGCCGTTTGAAGTCGTAGATTTTGATTCTGCGATGCCGTTGGGCCGCCTTCGCCGTCGGGGAAGGCGTCACGGCCGGCCCGCCGAGTGACACTTCGGCCGCGGCGGGAGCGCCCGTGCCCGCCGCCGGCGCCTCCGTCTCGATGTCCCCCGTCGAGATCGCCGTCAGAAGGGCGTCGATCTCCTCCTGAGAAAGAACCTCCGTCACTGGATCACACGCTCCACAAGCAAAACGTCATCGACCTTGTGCTTCATCCGCGAATTGATCGCCTTCTTGAGACTGGCCCGCAATTCCTTGTACCCCTGCTGGAGTTTGTTCGGCCCGCCGATGAAATTCTTCGGATTCGTCGCCGAAAGCACCTCGTAGACGGCATCCGTCAACTGGTCGCTTCGTTCGGAAATCTCCCGTGTCACCTCCGGCTTATCAGGACGATCCGAATTGACGGCGATCTTCACGTGGATCTTCATACTGTACGGCCGCCCCCCCTCGTCGAAGAGGACCGTGGTGAAGGTTCCCAGATCGGACACCTCCGGGGGAGGCTGAATCTCTTCCTTTTCTTGCCGGATCACCGACCCCGTGGAGCGTTGGTCCAGGCCGACCTTCTTCGCCACCACGTAGGCGATCCCTACCACGATGGCAACCAGAACGACGATCGCCAATATCCCCAGAGCCAAGCGGACCCCCTTCGACTCCAGAAGCGATTCCCGCTTTGCCGTGCTTTCCTGCGCCTCTACCGCCTCTTCCTCAGCCACTTTCTCCCTGCCTCCATAAAACCACGATTTCCACCCGGCGGTTCCGCGCTCGCCAGGCCTCGATGCTCTCCCCCTCCCGGCGCTTCACTGGCCGCATTGCTCCGTATCCCGCGATCGACATCCGCTCAGGCCGCACGCCGAAATTCTCCAACGCCTCGTAAACCCGTGCCGCCCGCGCCGCCGATAACACCAGATTGCTTCGAAACCCCCGCGCTCCCTCGATCGGCACGTCGTCCGTGTGCCCCTCCACGCGCAAATTGTCGCGCGGCACGACCGTGTTCAGGAAGTACGCGATCCGCCCGACGAGATTCCGCGCGTCCGGCGTAAGGCGATCCGATCCACGCTCGAAGATCGCCTCGTCCGTCAAAAGAATCTTGAAACCCCGCTCCGTGATCTGGACCTGCACTTCCTTCTTCTTGAAGTTCTTCGATATCCACCCGAGAATCTGCTGGACCTCTTGGGTCGGCCGCACGATCTGTTTTTGTTGGCCCAGCCTCTCCGTCTTCTGCCCCATGTTCATCAGTTCTTCCCGCGTCAAGTTGATGCTCTTTCCTTGCTCCATAACACCGATCGCCCCCTGGAAGGCGGAAAGAACGAGATTGAATTTCTTGATATCCACGGTCATCGTCGTGATCAGAAAGACGAAGAAGGTCAAAAGAAGCGTGTTCATATCGCCGAAGGTCAACATCCATGCGGGGGCTCCGGGATCCGGACATTTCTTCGGCGGCGGCATCAGCGCGATTGCCGCGCCTGCCGGCGCTCCGCCGGCGACAGAAACGCCAACAATTTCTCTTCCACGATCCGCGGGTTGTCTCCGGACTGAATCGATAACATACCCTCGATCATCACCTCTTTCGTAGTATACTCCACCCGCGAGTATTCCTCCAGACGGTTCGCGACCGGGCTGAAGACCCCGTTCGCCAGAACCGCTCCGTAAAATGTTGTGATCAAGGCCGTCGCCATGCCCTGTCCGATCTGAGACGGATCCGAAAGATTTTTCAACATCAAAACGAGTCCGATCAGCGTGCCGATCATTCCCCAGGCCGGAGCCAACGCCGCCATGTCTCGATAAATCTTGTTCGCCGCTTCATGCCGCGTCGCCAGCGCGTTCAACTCCGTGTTCATGATCGCTTTCACCAACTCCGGATCCGTTCCGTCCACGACCAACTGAATCCCTTTCTTCAGGAATTCGTCGTCCAATTCCTCGATGTTGTCCTCCAAAGCCAAAAGCCCCTCCCGCCGCGCCTTCTCCGCGAACGAAACCAAAGTCGGAATGATGTCCCGGGGGTTCTCCTTCGGCGGCTTCGCTCCGATCACCGCCAACTGCCAGACCTTCTTGTAATTCTTGTAATGCGTGGAAATCAGTGTCGCGACCGTCGTTCCTCCGACGGTGCAGAAAACCGATGCAATGTCGATGAAGTTCCTGACGTCACCGTGGGCCGATAGGATCGTCATCACAACGATCGAACCCACACCGAAGATCAATGAAACTATGTAAAATGGATCCACGTTCAACCACCCTTACTGCATCTCAACTGCGTTCCTTACAATATGCCAGGCAACGCTACACTAAACGCTTTCACACCTTCCCGTCAAATGTCTCCCTCCTCGGGGCCCGAACTTTCTTTCCCCGAGTTTTCCACAACTTTTGCTCCCTCCCGAATCACCATCCCTCGGTACTCGATGATCCGGCGCCGGATCTCCTCCGGACTTTCTTTGACGATCACCTTCTTTCCCGACAACAGTGTCACCACTGTGTCCGGTGTCGCTTCCACCGATTCGATCTGCTCGCTCGCAATCCAGAACTCCTTATCATTAATCCTCGTGACACGTATCATCGTATTTCTTCTCGGCCTTTTTCCTTCCAATCTTGAACAAATCCTTCCGCCTCCCAGGACGAACCCCTTGTCGTTCCAAGGTGCGTTCGAGCCCTGGAATTGCCGCCACGCGGTGTCCCGCGGAGGCGGCAATCTCCTACCCCTCGTCCCCACCCGTCCCTGCCTGCGCTGTGATGCGTCGCGGCAGGAAGGTCCCTGCACCGGTGAGGGAGAATAACGCGGGCGCTAACACTTCTGGGGGATTCCTTGTCGGCCTCCGGCCTCCCCGGAATGACACCACGGGTGGATCGGCAATCTGCAGACAAGAAAGTCCGCGCTCCAGCTAATCCCCCGCTTCCTCCCCAAACGCGCTGCATCGGCTTGATTCACTCCTCCGTTCTTCATACCGTACCTTCTATGACCACGATCACGGGAATCGATACCGGCGGTACCTTCACCGACGTCGTCTCCGTCGGCCCGGACAAAACCGCGCACCTTTCAAAAATCCCCTCTCAACCTCACGCTCCCGAAAAACCCGTCCTTGCCATCGCGGAAAGCCTCCCTTCGAGAAGCGACATCCGTTACGGAACGACGGTCGCCACCAACGCCGTCCTCACCCGTTCGCTGGCAAGAACCGCGCTCGTTACCAACCGCGGCTTCCGTGATCTGCTCTCGATCGGTCGCCAGCAACGCCCCGCGCTCTACGATTTCCATCCGCGCCCGATCGAACCTCCCCTCCCCCCCGACTTGGTCCTTGAATTCAACATACCCCCCGTTTCTGATTCTTTCCGTCACACCCTCGCCGCCGAAAACATCGCCGCCCTCCGAAAGCGCCTTCCGCCCGATCTCGAATCCCTTGCCGTCTGCCTCCTCTTCTCTCACCTCGACGATTCCGTGGAATGTGCCCTACGCGCTTCTCTCCCACTCACCTGTCCCATCGTTCTTTCCTCCGAAGTCCTGCCCGTCCAGAACGAGTACGAGCGGGCGATGACAACGGTTATCAATGCGATGTTGATTCCTCGAATCCGTCCCTTCTTTTCGAAACTCGCCCGTCACTTACGGGAGATCGCCTCACCCAAACGCTTCTCGATCCTCGCCTCTCACGGCGGTGTCATCCGGCCGAAATCCGCGGCGGACTTTCCAGTACGCACCCTTCTTTCCGGTCCCGCGGGCGGAGCGGCGGGCGCCGCGGCCGTATCGCGCCATCATCAACTCACGACCGCGCTCGCCTTCGATATGGGCGGCACGAGCACGGACCTCTGCCTGATCGAGAAGGGACGAACCTCCCTCCGGGACGCCCTCTCCGTCGGAGGGTGGTTCGTCGGAGGAACACGTGTCGGAGTTGAGACGATCGGTGCCGGAGGGGGAAGCATTATCCGGAACCAAGACGGTACCATCCGCGTCGGTCCGGAATCCGCGGGAGCGGATCCCGGCCCGGCTTGCTACGGCCGAAGCGGTCCGCCGACCGTCACCGACTGCCACCTCCTTCTCGGACACATACCGCGCCTCCGCCTCCCCGGCGGTCTCACGCTCTCACGAGAACTCTCCGAGAACGCCCTGGCAAAGGTCGGACATCCTCTCGGACTCAATCCGAAGGAAACCGCCGCGATCGCGCTCGAGGTGATCGAAGCAAGAATGAGCCGTGCCTGCCGAGCCGTCGCCGTCGAGGCCGGTTACGATCCGGCGGAAGCCGTATTGATCCCGTTCGGCGGCGCGGGACCGCTTCATTCCTGCACGCTCGCCGACGCCCTCGGCTGCCGCACGGTCCTGATCCCGCAAGGAGCCGGCGTCCTCTCCGCCCTTGGAATGCTCTCCGCTCCTCCTCGCTCCCTCGCACGGAAATCCGTCCTCGTTTCCTGGAACGATGCCGTTCGCAATCCCGGGATCCTTCCCTGGAAATCCCTCGAACGCCGCGTCCTCTCCGACCTCGGCCCGATCCCCGAAACCACATTCCGCAAAACGGCCTTCTGCCGCTATCGCGGACAATCGAGTACCATACCTGTTCCCTGGAACGAATCGACCGGGCCGGAATCCGTTTTTCATCGTCTTCACGAAATGCTCCACGGTTACCGCCGTCAAGATCCGATTGTCATTCAGGACATTCTTCTGGAGGCCGAGGGGGCCGCACCGCCGCGCTTTTCGATCGAAAAGGACGTCGAAGCAAGCCGAATTCGAGACCTCTCCGATGACATCGCGTATCCGGTTTACGACTGGGGCGAAATCGCCGGTCCCGTCCCCGGCCCCGCCGTCATTCTCGCCTCCGACACCACCGTCTTCGTCGCTGAGAATTGGACGGCGATCTCGGTCCGAGGCCTCTGGGGGAACGACCTCCGGCTCGAAAGGATCGATTCGTGATCGTCTCGGAAGCACGGATGGAGATTTACGCCGAGATTGCGGCGGGAATCTGCGAGGAGATGGGGAACCGACTGCGGCGAGCGGCGGATTCGCCCAACATCAAGACACGAAGAGATTATTCCTGCGCGTTATTGATCGAAACGGAGCACGGCCTCGAAGTGGCGGCGCAAGCGGCGCACATCCCCGTCCACCTCGGCTCGATCGATACTGCGGTTGCAGCCTGCCGCGCGCTCGAGCCGGATGAGCGCGAAATTCTGATCCTCAACGACCCCTTCGCGGGAGGAACCCATCTTCCCGACATCACGTTGGCGGCGCGTGCGAAGGCGGGACTTTGGCTCGCCGTCCGCGCCCATCACGCCGATGTCGGAGGACTCCATCCCGGCTCGATGGCGGGAACGAGGGAAATTGCGGAGGAAGGATTCCGGATCGCGCCCACGCGCTTCTCGAACTCGCTTCTCGAGGAATTCGCGCGGCGGAGCCGGAACCCGCGGGAACGCCGCGCCGACCTTCAGGCTCAAACCGCCGCCCTCCACGCCGGCTTCGAGAGACTCGAGGCGCTCGAAAAGCGGAATCATCCCCTCGACGAAATGTTGAAAGCGATTCTCGAAACGCAGGCCCGCCGCTTTGAAACGGCTTTCACCCGTTTGCCTGATCAAAGCGTGAGTGTTGAAGACTTTCTCGAGGACGGCGAGGAAATCCTCCCCGTCGGCCTCCGACTCACTCTTCGTAACGGCCGTTTCACGTTCACCTTCTCGCCGACGCCTCCCACCAAAAATTCAAATCTCAACGCTCCCTTCTCCGTCACCCGAAGCGCCATCCTTTACGTTCTCCAATCCGCCTTCGGCGATGCGCGTTTTCCCACGACCGCCGCCGCCCGCTTCCTCACGATCGAGGCGGAACCGGGAACGCTCTTTCATGCCACATTCCCCGCCGCCGTCGCAGGCGGAAACGTCGAGACCTCCCAGCGCGCCGTCGATCTCGCCCTGCAAGCCTTCGGAAAGATTCTCCCGAATCGCTTCCCCGCCTGCAGCCAAGGAACGATGAATAATCTCACGATCGGAACCGATACCTGGGCGTATTACGAAACGATCGGAGGCGGAGCGGGAGGGGCCCCGGAAGGACCCGGGGCTTCCGCGATTCAGTCTCATATGACCAATACGCTCAATACTCCGGCCGAGGAACTGGCGGCTTGTTATCCTCTTCGCCTCGTGCGGAACGAAATCCGCCGCGGTTCGGGAGGGCGCGGCCGACACCGCGGAGGAGACGGCTTGATCCGTGAGATCGAGGTACGGGAAGAATGCACCGCCGGCCTCGTCGCCACCAGACGCCGAACCGCTCCGCCGGGAGCCGCCGGTGGAGAATCAGGGCTTCCCGGCCGCGACATCCTCATTCGTTTCGACGGAAGCGAAGAGCCTTTTCGGGAAACGGCTCATCTTCGCCCCGGCGATCGAATTCGAATCGAGACCCCCGGCGGTGGAGGTTGGGGAAGATGAATCAACCGGGGGGCCAACGTCTCGGCGGCCGTCAATCCGCCAGACGCGCCGCCCGCCGCGAAGGCTCCGCCGGAGTCGGCCTCCTGCCGATCGAGAAATCCTCATTTGGAACGACGGAAAGACCTTCGGCTCCCGCACCGCAACTCCCTCCGTCACAATAATATCTTTGGAGTCGCGCTATGTCCCCGCCGAATAGGTAACGCGCCACCACGATCTGGTTTACGAGAAAGGTACGGCTCCATCCCAATCGCTTCCACCGGCGTGCCGATGTCATCACTCTTGCCGAATCCAATATCACGGGACCGCGTTTCCGGGCCCGCACCACAAAATCGAAATCCTCCATAAACGGAAGATCGCGGAATCCCCCCAACTCGAAAAAACGAGGGCGCGTCAAGAAGAACGCCTGGTCTCCGTAGGGAAGCCTCAAGAGGCGCGAACGAAGATCGACCCCGTATTCCGTTATGCGAAACTTCCTCTCCCTCGAATCGATTCCCAGGCGAAACGCCCCCAGGGCATCCGGATGTTCCGTCAAGACTCTCCGTATCCGCTCTTGAAATTTTTCCGGAAGCCGCGTGTCGGAATGGAGAAAACAGAGATACTCCCCCGTCGCGTAGGCCGCACCGCGATTCATTCTCGCCGCACGCGAGCCGGCTTCGAAGAGCCAGATGACGCGCGGATATTTCTCCCGGATGCGGTCGGGTGGGCGCCGATACCGCCCGCTCACCAAAAGAACCTCGGCGTCCCGTTCCTCGCCGAGTTCCTCCAAACGCTCCTCCCATTCCGACTCCTTCGGGCTCACGGGAATCACGACCGAGACACGGTGCAACAACGTGAGATCCTCGGGCCGATCGAGGTCGGACAACTCCGGAAGAACCGTCAGCGGCACGCCGGATTCCTCGAGCCGCCTCTTCGTCTCCGGGAAGACCGTCTCCGTTCCCCAGGCGATCTCCTCGAAAAAATCCTTTTTCACGCTCGAAAGCCCCAATAGATAATAGCCGCCGTCCTCGGCGGGACCAATGACATTTCGACCGGATTTCAAGTCCTCCAGCGCCCGCTCGATATGATGACGCGAAAGACCGGGCACGTCGGCTCCCACCGCAAGAGCCGGAACTCCGGCACGGAAGGCCTGGAACAATCTTCGTCCCAGACTCCCTCCACCTTGGCGATGATAATCGAGCCCGTCGCCGAGCCAGCAGCGAAAGGGCCCCTCCTCCGCTCCCGTGTACCAGACCTCGATCCGAACCCCTTCCAGACCGCGCAACCTCGCCACCAGCGCTTCCGTCATCTTCCTCTGGACCGCCGCCGCTTCCTCCGGACCGATCGCGTCCATCAGCCGAGTCTTCGCTTTGCCGGGAACGGGATAGCGCGTGAAGACGAGAATCCGCGGTTCCATCAGGAACAGGAAGAAGCGTTCGCCCGCAAGACAGCCTTGATTCTTTCCTTCTCCTCCTCCTCCAAATGCACGTCCGGAAGGTCCTCCTCGAACGGTCCTCGAGAAAAGAACCTCCGCCCGACCTCCCGCAATATCTTCAACTGCTCGAAGGCCGCTCGGCAAAGGCGACACATCAAAAGATGCAACCGCAACTCCACTTGCTCCGCCGGTCGAAGCCGCCGGTCGAGTGATTCGGAGGCCAAACGCGAGGCCTCCCGGCAGGAAATCATTAACCTCACCTCTTCCCCCCTCCCCTTCGCCTTATTCGCACTCTCTTTCCGTCTGGCCTTCTCTCTCTCATCTGTCCTTCTCGAACCAGTTTCGTTCCAGACAGCGGCGTAATTGGCCGCGTGCCCGATGAAGCATCACCCAAAGGTTTGTCGGCGTGATCTGAAGCTCCTTACAGATTTCCTCCGTCTCCAACCCGTCCGCTTCCCGTAAAGTGTAAACGGAAAAAAGATTGTCGGGAAGCCGTTCGAGGCATTCGAGGAAGACCCGCCGGAACTCCGTCGTCTCGATAAGTTCCTCGGGTGACTTCGTCCACGGTGAGGGAGCCTTTCGCCACCCTCCCTGTTCGTCGAAAACCTCGTCCAAAATCTTCTCCGTCGTGTTCTCCTCACGCCCCACACTCTCACGCTTCTGCCCGCGGAAGTAATCGATGACTTTGTGATTCAGAATTCCGGTCAGCCACGTCCGAAGACTCGATTTCCCGGAAAACGAGGCCTTCTTTTCCAACGCCGCGAGAAAGGTCTCCTGAACCAGATCCCGGGCCACGTCGGGATCTCGCACCCGCATCACGGCGTAGCGAAAGAGATAATCGGCATGTTCGTCGATGCTTTCCGTAAGATCATCTGAGAGGGACATAGAGAGGATTTAATCCAAAGGGGACCGCGTTTGTCCAGTCCTTTCGGTCCCAAACGATAAGGGCGGAGATCGGAGACCCCGCGCTCTCCTGCGACGGTGTATGCCGAAAAAGGGG
>RFFU01000039.1 GCA_003697085.1 Candidatus Hydrogenedentota bacterium | reverse complement strand
CGCGCGGCTTCTTTAATCCTCGCCTCCGCCGAAAAGATGACCACAGGCCTCGTCCATAGCGGCGTACGAAAGAGAATGTCAGCAATCTTCTCGATCCTCCCCACCGCTCGGAAAAACACCGGAGCCTGCCGTTCTCGACCTCTCCTCTTCTTTCTCCTCTTGATACACGCCTCGTATTCGGCCGGAAGCCTTGCCTCCACAAAACGGCAATTCCTCAATTCCAACCTTCGCGCCATCTCACGCCCCCAGCGCACTTTCTTAACCGTGGAATCAATACCGAGAAACCGTTTGTCCGGCAGAAGAAGGGCTAGAGGAATCGTTGGAATTCCTGCGCCGCAACCGACGTCCCAAGCCTCGTCCGCTCCTCCCATGCCGCCAAGACAGCTCAAAACGGCCGGAGCAAGTGAGTCCAGAACGATCTCCTCGTAAACCCGCTCCGGCTCGCGAGGTCCCACCGCTCGAAACGGCGCCTCCAGAAGGAGTTTCACGACGGTGAATAAGGCTTCCTTCTCTCCCTCCCTCAAACACTCTTCCAGGACGACTTCGTCTCCGAAAAAATCCTTTGTTATTCCCGCCACGGATCCGCCATCTCCCAAGAGGCGAGGGGAAACTTCGAGAGCCTGGACTCAATAGAAGAGCGGCCGATCGTGTTTCGCCCGCTCCTCACGCTTGTTCTGTCACCGGACACTCCTTTCCACAACCTCTAATCCGCGTGTCTCCTTTGCGCCCGGCCCCGGTGCCCTCGGCGAGCGCGTGACGGGTGGCGCCCCCGACCTCCGTCTCGATACGCCTCGACCGTCCTTTTCCTCGTCTGCTCGTTTGCTTCCGCGGGCTTCAACACGACATGGCGACGACTC
The DNA here is from genome assembly GCA_003697085.1 of Candidatus Hydrogenedentota bacterium. Taxonomy (GTDB): domain Bacteria; phylum UBA8481; class UBA8481; order UBA8481; family J006; genus J006. Next base: position 29,081 of record RFFU01000039.1, on the reverse strand, counting down.
CCTTGCCCTTCACTCTCCGACACGACCTTCTTGTTCTTCGCCAAAACCGAATGAATGATCTTCCGGTCATGAGCGGACATCGGATCGAGATGCAATTCGACATTGTCGCGCACGACTTCACGAGCCAGAACCTGCGCCATTTGGGTTAAGGCTTCCCGGCGTTTCTCTCGAAATCCGGCGGCGTCCAGCGTAATACGGATGTGCTTTCCCATCTTCCGCGAGACGATCGCCGAGGTGAGTATCTGGAGAGAATCCAGCGTGCGGCCGCGCCTCCCCAGAACAAGAGCCAGTTCGTCGGCCTCGAGTTCTCCATACCAACGTCCGTTCCTCTCTCGAACCTCCACAAGTTCCGCACTTTCGTCCAGTACATGGACGAGCCGGTGTAAGGTCTCTCGAATGATTCTCGACGGATCCGGTTTTCTCCTCACGCGAACCTTGGCATCTTTCCCCCCTAAGCCGAGAAATCCCCCGTGTCCTTCCTCCAAAATCTCGACGTCCGCCTCGGCGTGCGTGATTCCCAACCTGGCCAGTCCCTCCGCAATCGCATCCTCCGTCAAACGTGCCTCGACAATCACTTCGTCGGTTCCCGGATCGCGTCCCGCACTTCCTGTATCCATCGCCTGTTACCTCCTCATTCCTTTGTTTTCATAATGGCATATTGCTGCCCCATGGAGAGAATGTTCTGCGTCAACCAGTAAAGACAAAGTCCGCTGGGAAAGTTATAGAAAAGTACCGTCATAAATATCATCATAATCGTCATCATCTGTTTCTGAGAGGGATCCGCCGTCGGGGTCGGAGTCAGTCTCTGCTGGAGAACCATTGTCACTCCCATCGCGATCGGAAGAGGGTTGATCGGGATTCCGAAGAGATAGGCAATCGTATCCGGAACGGAAAGATCCTTCACCCACCAAATAAACGGAACCCCTCTCAACTCGATCGCGTTTTCCAACGCGATGAAGAGACCGATCAAAATCGGCATCTGAATGATCAAGGGCAGACAGCCTCCCAGAGGATTGACGCCGGCCTCCCGATAGACCTTCATCAGCTCCTGCTGGAGTCTCTGTTTGTCCTCCGCGTATTTCTGTTGCACCGCATCGATTTGCGGTTTCAGTTTCTGCATTCGCGCCATCGATTTGTATTGGTATTGTGCCAGAGGGAAGAGGATCAATCGGACGAGGAACGTCAAAATGATAATCGCGGCCCCCCAGTTTCCGACCTTCGATTCGATCCACTCCAACAACCACACCATCCAGCGCGCAAAGGAAATGTTGCTCGGAAATAACCGAGGTTCCATCCCGTCCAGTTTCTGCAACGCCGGAGAAAGAGCGGCCAAAAACTTCGTCTTTTTCGGACCGGCATACACGCGAAAGGAAAATGTCTTCTCTTCTCCTCTGGCAAGTTCGAATGGAGGCAAAAGAAACCAAAGATGGATCCGTCCCTGGTCGTCCCGAGTAAAGTTCGCGTCGATTTTCCTCTCGGGAAGGAAAACCACCGCGAAATATCGGTTCTCCAACGCCGCCCAGTCCACCTCCCGCGGAGGAGCGGGGGGACCTTTGATCTTATCGAAAAATCCCAACGCCGTCTTCGCCGTCTTCAGTTTTCCTCCCTGACTGTATTGTCCCTTGACGAGATATTGCCCCTTGTACAGGCGCGATACTTTGTTCTCACCGAGGTCCGGTCCGAAATGAAGTAGCAAGCCCCCGGGGAAATCCTTGCCTTGCAACGGATACCGCATCCGCGCCTGCGAATAGGCCAGCGCCCTCGAGGAAGCGTTTCGGACGGTGATAGAGAAGAGAAACGCATACGAATCCTTCGATTCGAGTCTCTTCTCCAAAACCGTTCCATTCGGCAATTCGGCTACGTGGGGCCGAATACGAAACGAGAACGAGCCGGGGCCCGTCTCCGCCTTCCAGATTGCTCGGCTCAACCCGCTTCGATCCTCTTCTTCCATCACGACGGCAAAAGGCCCTGGAAAGCCGTTCGGAGAGGCCAGAGCCACCGGCGTGTCGAAACCGGCCGATTTTTCGACAGGGTAGTTCGGAAGACTCATCCGGGAAACGATGCCGCCCGTCTCCGAAAAAACTAGGTTGAGTTCTCCGAGGCGTCTGATAAAGGTTCTTCCGACAACCGCCGTTACGCTCGTCTCTTTTTCATCCCGCCCCAAAATTGCTTCCGATGAGGCCGTATCCTCCCCAACGGAAGAAAAGAGGTTATGTACGAGATCCGTTTCCGCCGCGGACGGTGAACCGGCCGAGACCAGTCCCGTATCCCCCTCCGAGGAAATCGGCGGCATCGGAGGCGGAAACAGAATCTGCCAGAGAAAAATCAAAAACATCGAGACGATGATCGCCGCCCAAAGCCGTTGTTCCTGTTTCACCGTCGAAGCCCCTCTTTGGACGTCTTCTGATCTCTCCGCGGCGGAACGGGATCCACCCCGCCGGGATGCAAGGGGTGACACTTGAAGAGTCGCTTCACGGTAAGCGCCAGACCAAGGAGAATTCCGTGTCTGCGAATCGCCGTTTCCGCGTATGCGCTACAGCTGGGGTAAAAACGACAAGTCGGAGGTAATAGAGGAGAAAGCACGCGCCGGTATACAAGGAGAGGAATCAGAACAAGGCGGACCGGGAATGAAATCCCGTCTCTCTCGTCATCTTCTGCGTTTCGAAAACCCCTAGAATCCGTCGCCGCGAATCTCGTCCCCCCGCTCCGAATTCCAAGGTCACTTTTCCACAGTCCTGTCGTACCCAATTCGCCGGCCTCTCCGGCAGGTTTAGAAAACTTCGAGTCGTTTTCTCAGGCGTTCCCGGAGTACCTGAAAGGGAAGAGCCAGTTCTTCCTGCCCCACGCGGATAAGAATTTCTCCCGGTGCAACGTCACCAGCCCTCAAAAGGTCCCTCAAAGCGGCCCGAACTCGTCGGCGGACACGGTTTCGATCAACCGCGCGTCTTAATCCGCAAGTGATAATCAGTACCTCCGCACTTCGAACTCGGGCTCCCTCTTCCCAAGGAATAAGGACCGCTTGCCGAGCACCACCGCGGGTTCTCCGGAGCAATCGCAATATGCGATTCCTTCCCTTCAGGCCGCGTAAACGGACACGACTGCGCCCGCGCCGGCCGGAATGGCTCACACCGTCAGCCGCCGGCGCCCTTTCTTTCTCCTCGCCGCCAACACCCGCCGCCCGGAGGGACTCGCCATCCGTTTCCGGAATCCGTGCGTCCGCTTTCGACGCGTGTTATGCGGCTGGAACGTCCTTTTCATTCTTCCGACTCCCTGCCTTTACAATAAGTTCGATAATAACGAGATTTTATGTTACGTGCCTTTTCTCCGGAAAACAAGCACTATTCCGCCTGGAAATTCAAGGAATTTCCTCGACGTATCTCTTACATTTTTTCGCGCGTTGTTCCGTCTGTCGGCTTTCCGAGTTTCCAACCTCCTGCCTGAAAACGGCTCTCCCCTGAAACTCCGCCTCGTTTTCGGCGGAACCGGTGCGCGGGTGTAAACTCGATTGGGGGCAACTTCTCTGACCCTCAAAGACCGGATCGGCCATCCGCGGACTGGAGAATTTGCGCCCCACATTTTTCGTCCCCTTTCGCCTTTTGACTTTTTTCCTGGTCGTTCCGTGTCTTCCGTGGTTTTCTTTCTTTCCGTGTTTTTCCGTGTGTTCCGTGGTTCCCTATCCCTTCCGTGTCTTCCGTGTCTTCCGTGTGTTCCGCTTACTTCCCCGAATTCCGTGCGTCGGCTGCCGCCTCTCAGAACAACCCCGGAAGTCCGATCCCTCCCATCGCTTGCTTCATTGATTCGTTGATCCTGTCTCCGATCTTCCCGAGAACGTCCTCCAAAGCCGCGCGGATCATATCCTCCAACAGCTCAACATCCGCTTCATTTTCCGACCCCAGGATCGCTGGATCGATCCTGACGGTTCGGACATCGTAATTCCCCGTCAACGTTATTTTCACCGCTCCCCCACCGGCACTTCCTTCAAATTCTGTCTGTTCCAAATTCTCCTTAAACCTTTCCGCCTGTTGTTGCGCCGCGTGAACCTGCTGCATCAATTGATTCAAATTCACCTTTTTCTTTCCCATCGCTTCCTCCTCGCCACCCTTCTCTTCCCGCGAGACTCCCGTTACGGTCACCTTTCCCTTGATCCTATCCTATTTCCGATGAGCGGACCACTCGTTTCCCTACGTCTTCTCCGAACGCTTCCCTCCTCATTTCACTTTTGAAAAATATGTCGCGATTGTGAACCGGAACCTATTTCCTTTTGATTGAAAATACACGCGTTACAGTGGCACAGACGTTGCTTTCTTCTCCTTTACCATGATGAACGACGTTCTCGAAATGCTTCCTGTTTCTCTTCTCCTTGCCGTCCTCTTCGGCTTCGGTTCCTTTTCCACAATACCAGGAGGACGCGCTGACGGAAGTCACCACACTAAAGGCCGTTTTATCGCCGGAATATCGAAAACTCAAGCCGTTTCCGAAAAACGTCCGGCAAAGAGTACATCGCTGCGCCCGGCCTCGAAACAAGATCGGCGAACTCCCGGAATAGGTTCAGCGGTTGGAGGAATTCAAGCGCGAAATGACACTTTCTTGGTCTCGCAAATATTTGATCTTCAAAAGCGCCTTATCGAGAAAAACCTCCGTCCCACCTCCTCAATGCTTTCTTCTCTCGACACGCCCGTCCCAACGCCGCGCACCACGGTACGTTCCCGCTCTTTTGCTCAATATCCAAACGCTGGAAACGGAAATGCAACTCTTTCGACCGAATATGACACCTCGGCGATGCCTTCTCCTCCAAATCGCCCCGCACTATTTATCGACCGTATCCCAAAAAGACCGGGCGTTCCCTTCATCACGTCCCTGGACATTGAACGCTTTCGCGCCCGATTTCGTTCCCCCCGTCGCATTCACTCTTCCCGGACGAATTCAACACTTCAAGAAAACCGTCGTTCGCCTTCTTCTCGGCAATTCCAATATGAACGGGAATCCCCCCGCACTCATCCTCAAGTTCGAACATTTCATCGGCTATCCTCTTCTCCGCTTCGTTCTTCCTCTCTTTTCTCGAGTGGTGTCGATTCTCGCATCGTCTTGAATTCCGCACGGGAAGAAGATCTTCTGAGAATTCCCGGGATCGGTCCGGGGCGGGCCCGCCTGATTATCGAAAACCGTCCTCCGAAAGGATATCGTTCCTGGAAGGAAATCGCTCATCTTCCAGGAATCGGAAGGCAAACCCTTGAACTGATTAGGTCACACGCTGTTCTCTGCCCCCCAATCCCTGCCCCCCCCTCCGAACCGATACCGTCGCGGTCACCGCGAAGACGCCCCCGCATTTCCCAGCCTCGGTCCTTTCGCGATCCGGCCGCCCCTACAAGCACGCATCAAACCACGTGGGAAGAAGACGTCTCCGCACCCCGGAAACAATCCCGTGCTCTTTCGGCGCGAAACAATTCTTTTCAGACTGAAAGGAGACCAAAGAAATGAACCTTGTGTTGCTCGATGGAAGAATCAATTCCGCGTTCGAGGAATGTCACGATCCGCGTCGCAAACGAATTCGTTTCTCGTTGGAAACGCCCGCCGGCGATTCGATCGCCGTCGAGGCGCGGGGTAACGGAGCCCAGATGCTCCTTGCAAATTTCGATGTCGGAGACAACATCCACGTTCGAGGACGACTTCGCCCGGCCGGTTACGTCTTCGCCGATTGTATTCGTAAAACCTCGCGGGGACGCGCTACCGCACCGATTCAACAGCGTCTCTTCGCCGCCACTTCCGCTTCTTCCTCCCTTCGACTCGTCAAGAACGTTCGGCCGGCTTTTCCCTTTCCCCCGAAGAATCTCTCCTCCCCTCCCACCCCCCGTTCCCGCGCAACCTCCTCGGCTCTCTCGACTCCCCACTGACCTTTCTTTGTCCTTCTTTCTTCGCCGTTTAATTATTGCTTCCGTCTCCCAAAATCGGAAAAATCTGGCTCGATCCGAAAACAGATATTCTTTCCCCCGCTTCCCAGGACGGCTGGCTTTTTTCCTTATCATCGAATAGAATCTTCCCTGGCGATCGCGCGAGAGTGGCGGAACTGGCAGACGCACTGGACTTAGGATCCAGCGCCTTCGGGCATGCGGGTTCGAATCCCGCCTCTCGCATATCACGCAAGGGACAATTTCCGTCACGAAGTCGAAAGGCTTGCTCTTTCGACTCGTACGACACGAGGATTTCCCTTCCGACGGAACACGCACAACAAGCTACGGAGGCTGGCAACGAAAGATGGAGGAAGGCCCTACCACCCAAAGGCACAAGAAAGAGGCTCCGGACTCCGTCGGTTTCGGTGTTCTCGTTATTTCCACGGGGGTATTCGCCGGCCGGCGCCGCGATTCCTCGGGAGAAATGATCGCGGAAATGATCCGTGCCGCGGGCCACAAGGTTCTTTCCGTTCGTCTCGTTCCGGACGCCCCTCCGGAAATCCGGAAGGGTATCGAAGAACTAGCGGACCTTCCCGGCGTCCAGGTTATTGTCTCGACCGGCGGGACCGGACTCTCGCCCTCCGATCTGACGGTCGAAACCGTCCGTCCTCTCTTTCAAAAAGAAATCACCGGCTTCCTTCCACTCTTTATGCTTCTTTCCTACGAAGACGTTGGGGCGGCCTGTATGCTTTCCCGTACCACCGCCGGAATTCTCCGGGGCCCCAAACCCGTCCTGCTCTTCGCCTTGCCCGGAAGCCCCAAGGCCTGTCGCCTCGCTTTGGAAAAACTCGTTCTTCCGGAAGCATCTCATATCATCAAGCACGTGGAAGAAATTTGATCCCGGGTCCGAGAAATATGGCGACCGTCCCGTGAAAAAACAGCCGCCCAAGGAACGTCTTGACGCCCTCCTCGTCCGTCGCGGAGCCGTGGAATCGCGTTCCAAGGCGCAAGCGCTCATTCTCGCCGGCAAAGTCTCCATCGAGGGATTTGATAACTCCCGCCTCAAACCGGGAACGCTCATCCCCCGTGAAGCCCTCGTCTCCGTCAAGACCACGTCTCCTTGGGTGGGGCGAGGGGGAGAAAAATTATCGGGAGCACTCGAGGACTTCGGCCTCATAAACTCCCTCTCCGGCCTTTGGCTTGATTCCGGGTCCTCCACGGGGGGATTTACGCAAGCACTACTGGCCAACGGTGTGGAAAGAGTCTTCGCCGTTGATGTCGGTTACGGTCTGTTGGATACGCGTCTTCGATCCGATCCGCGCGTTGTTTTGCTGGAACGAACCAACCTTCGCAACCTAGATCCTTCTCGTCTCCCAACGCTCGACGGAGCCACGCTCGATCTTTCTTTCATCTCGCTCCGGCTCGTTCTCCCGAACGTCAGAGAAATGCTCCGCAGGAATGCGTTGGTTATTTGCCTCGTCAAACCCCAATTCGAAGGGAAACCTCGGGACGTCGGAAAAGGAGGCATCGTTCGGAATCCCAAGGTTCGCGATCGTATTCTCGCTGATTTCCATGATTGGGTGAAATCTCAAGGGTGGCAATACCTCGCCCGCGTTCCTTCCCGGATCCGGGGAAGAAAGGGCAATCTCGAGGAATTTTTCTTACTGAAAAACACTTCGTGAGGTTCTTCAGTTCACCTTCCCGTTCGTTGGTCGCCGGCTTCATATTTCAAGTGTTACGGAATAATTCTTTTGACTTTCGCCTTCTCCCGTCCCAGAATCCGCTCAGTGGAATTCAGGTGATGTTGGGGAGGAGTGAATCGTGGCAGCCCGAAAGAAATCATCAGTGAAGATCAGCGCGGGAAAGATCCGCAAGGTATCCTCCTCCCGCCCGCGAAAGAAATCTTCCTCGAAGAAACCCAAGAAACCAGCGACTACGGCAAAGAAAAAGAAAACCACCAAGAAGAAAATCGGGAAGAAGGCCCAAACGGGTCGGAAGAAAGCCTCCCCGAGGACCGTCAAGGGGGCCTCGCGGGGAAAAGCGGCGTTACGCGCAGCGGTCGAGCGGCTCAAACGAAAATCTCAACTCAAAAAAGAGGATTCTTCGGTTAGGACCGGAAAAAGGAAGGCGGTTTCGGAACCGAGAACGGAATCCAAACCGAAGCCGCTTCCACGTTCCGCGGCTCGATTCAAGGTCGGTGATTACGTTGTCTATCCCTTTCACGGCGTCGGCAAGGTCCGCTCGCTCGAGAAACGCGACGTGATGGGAGAGAAGGTCTGGTACTACACGCTCGACTTTCGTGACGGGGAATTGACCGTTTACATCCCCATCAATCAGCAGGATGAACGAGGGATGAGACCGATCGTGAAGAAGAAGGAGATCCCGAAAATCATCAACGAACTGAAAAAACGTCCTTCGGCGGAAGAATCGGATTGGAAGGTTCGCTATAATCAATATCTGGAAAAACTGAAATCCGGGGATATGCTTGAGACGGCTAAGGTCGCGAGAAACCTCCGGAAACGCGGCCCGGAAGGAGAACTTTCGATGAGTGAAAAGAGACTTCTCGAGGCTTCGATGCAATTGATCGTTCACGAAATTGCGACCGTGACGGGCCGGCCCGTGGACGACGTCGAGGAAGAGATCACTCAGATTCTCAAGGGGAGGAGAAAGTGAATTCACGAAACCATATTTTGGTCCTCGTTTTCCTCCTCCCGCTGCTCTTTCTCCCCTCCCTCTTGACGACGAACGATCCTCGCGCCGTTCCACTCGGCATTGTTCTTTACCTCGCCGCTTTCGCGGCGTGGTTTCTTCTCTCTCCTCTCCCCCAAAAGCGAATGCGCTCCGTCACAACCGGCGCCCTAAGCGGATTGGCTTTTGCTTTTCTTTCCGTGCCCGCGGTTTACGCCGTGGCGGATTCCCCCGCGGGTCGCGCCGTTCTTATTCTCTCCCTTTTCTGGGCTGGACTCGTCGTGGGAACCTCCACGGCCTTGAACATGAAGGTTGAAGCCTCCGAACGTTCGGCGGAAAAATCCGCTTCGGAAAAGAAAACTCTTCCTCCCACGGAAGGTCCTCTTCCGAAGGTTTGCGATACTTCCGTTCTCATTGACGGCCGCATCGTGGACATCTGTCGTATCGGATTTATCGAGGGAGAAATCATCATTCCAACCTTCATCCTTCATGAACTTCAGGGTATCGCGGATTCCTCCGAGTCCCTCAAACGAAACCGCGGACGCCGCGGCTTAGACGTTGTCAACAAATTGAAAGACATACCGGAAGCGAATATACGAATCCTCAACACCGATTATCCGGACGAGTCGGAAGTGGACCATAAACTGATTCGCGTGACCCAGGAACTCGATGGAGTTCTCGTCACGAACGATTTTAATCTAAACAAAGTCGCCCGCGCGCGCTCTGTGCGCGTCCTCAACCTCAACGATCTCGTCAACGCCCTCAAAACTATCTATTTGCCAGGCGAAGAGATACGCGTGTCGATCAGCCGCGAGGGGAAAGAACCGGGGCAAGGAGTAGCTTATCTCGACGATGGAACGATGGTCGTCGTCGATAACGCCGTCGATTTCATCGGTAAAACAATCGATGTCGTCGTCACGAATATTCATCAGACAACCGCGGGGAGAATGATCTTTACGCGTTACGATGGCCCGAGCAGAAAACCTTCTTCATCCGGCGGCGGACCGCGATCGTAACACGCCGGCAATTGCAAATCGAACGCCTCGGGAACTTTCCGAATTCAAAAATGCGCTGGATATTCGAATCACGCAACCGTTTCCCCAAAGGAATTAGACCGCTGATTCTTGCTTTCGGCTTTTTGCATTCTTCTTCGCCCTGTCCTTGGCTCTCTGAAATGCGAACCGTCACTCATCGTTTGAAAAACGAATTCTCTCGGGAAATCTTCCTATGAACGCCGCCGTCGTTCTTCTTGCCGCCGGAAACTCCAGGCGATTTGGAAAGGAAAAGAACAAACTTCTCCAGCCCCTCGGAGAAAAACGAGTCTTCGATTGGACACTTCATTCTCTTCGGAATGCCTCGAATGACGCTGTGATCCTGCTCGTCTCCTCTCCGGAATTTCGAGAGGAAGTGTCCTGGAAGGCAAACTGGACTGTGGGCGGGACGACTCGTCAGGAATCCGCTATAAGCGGTGTCCGCGCTCTTCTTCCTCTTCTGTCCGAGGGAACCGCGATATTGATTCACGACGCCGCAAGACCTTTTGTTTCCAAGTCTCTCTTTCAATCTCTCTTGGCCGGTCTCGAGCACTTTGACGCCGTCGCCCCCGCTCTTCCCGTCGTCGAAACGATTAAGGAAGTGGATCAGGATATCGTTATCCGAACACTTGATCGTTCCCGTCTGCGCCGGGTTCAAACGCCGCAGGCTCTTCGTTACTCCGTGGCAAAATCAGTCTACCTCGAGCCCCCTCACGACGTTTATACTGATGACCTGGCGCTCGTGGCCGCCGGCGGATTTCGGACGGGACTCGTCGGCGGTGACATTCGGAATATCAAGATCACTTACGCCGACGACCTCTTGTTGGCGGAAAAGATATTGAAAAAATGGAGATAGGACCGTGACCCGCCCCTCTTGCCGTATCGGATTTGGTTATGATTCTCATAAGATCGATTCCGAGAAACCCCTGGTTATCGGAGGCGTCACGCTGCCCGAATTACCGGGCCTCTCCGGGCATTCCGACGCCGATGTCTTGACGCACGCCGTTATCGACGCTCTGCTTTCGGCCGCCGGGGAAAAAGACATAGGCGAACTCTTTCCGAATACCGATCCCGCCTTCAAAAATGCCTCCAGTCTGGATCTTCTCCGTCGCCTACCGCTGCCACCTTGCCGCTTCCTCCAGATCGATGCAACACTCGTGACGGATCTCGTTCGCGTCTCCGCAATCAAGGCGGAAATCGCCGATAATTACCGTGCCATCCTTGGACCTCGAACACAAATTACGATCAAAGGGAAATCGTCCGAGGGGCTCGGATTCATCGGTCGTGGTGAAGGCATCGCGGCGTTTGCCGTGGCCCTTTTGGAGACTTTATGAAACTTTACGATACATTGACACGAAAGCCGCTCGCTCTTCCTCCGGCCCCCGGTCCAATCGGAATCTACGTCTGTGGTATCACCCCCTACGACTCGCCTCATCTCGGACATGCTCGAGCGGCCATCGTCTTCGATGCACTCGTACGAACCCTTCGTGAACTGGATTACACGGTGCGCTACATTCGAAATGTGACGGACATTGACGACAAAATAATCGCGCGGGCGGCGGAACGCGAGGTCTCGCCCGTCTGTCTGGCCGATCAATATACGAAGGAGTACGCCTCCGTCGTTAAACGGTTAGGATGTTTGCCCCCCGATGTCGAACCTCGGGTCTCGGACCACATTCCCGATATCATCGCCCTAATCGAAAAACTTCTCGAGCAGGGTCACGCATATTCCGCCGCCGGCTCCGTCTATTTCTCGGTTCATAGTTTTCCTTCCTACGGAAAACTCTCCGGACGTCGAATCGAAGAACTCCTCGAGGGCACCCGCGTCGAACCGGGGGAAGGAAAACGCCACCCCCTCGATTTCGCCCTCTGGAAACGCGCAAAATCCGGGGAACCTTCCTGGGAATCCCCTTGGGGAACGGGGCGGCCGGGTTGGCACATCGAATGTTCGACAATGTCGATGAAGTATCTTGGAAAAACGATTGATATCCACGGAGGTGGTATCGATCTTCTTTTTCCTCACCACGAAAATGAACGGGCACAATCCGAGGCGGCGACCGGAAGGACGTTTGCCCGCATTTGGCTTCACAACGGTCTTGTGACGGTCAACGGCACGAAAATGGCGAAATCTCTCGGGAATGCTTTCTCAGTCGAACAACTTCTCGATGAATTCGATGGAAATACATTCCGCATTGCCGTTTTGATGACCCATTTCGCGCATCCCTTTGATTTTTCCAGGAGAAAAATGGAAGAGGCTCGTCAATCACTCAATCGTTTCTTCACCCTTCTTCCTCCCGAGGCGAATCCGCGGGAATCAGGGCCAATTGTGCCTGCCATTCGAAGATCTTTCCTCGAGGCCCTCAGGGAGAATTTCAATACGGCCAAAGCCTTGGCTGTCCTCTTCGAGGCGCGGAAGAATGCGGGAAGAGAATCGTTGCAACAACGTTTGAAAGTCGCTCGAACTCTTTACGAGTGTGGTAGAATTCTGGGGCTTGACCTTTTTCCGACTCTGGCGAACGACGAGGAGAATTCCGAAATTCATCGTTTGGTGAAAGAGCGAGAATCCGCGCGACGAGAAAAACGTTTTGACGTCGCGGATCGAATTCGCAAGGAATTGGCCGAACGTGGTGTCATTCTCGAAGATACTCCGGAGGGAACCCGATGGCGCAGAACATAATTCTTCCTTCTCTTTCAAATACGAAACCCCTCGTGCTGATCGCCGGCCCTTGTATGATCGAAAATGAAGAGATGGCTTTCCAGGTCGCTCGTCACCTCCATCACGTTACCTCCAAAAGAGGGATCGCGTTCGTCTTCAAGGCGTCCTTCGATAAAGCGAATCGTCAATCTCTCGATTCCCCGCGAGGAGTGGGAATTCGACAAGGTCTTGAAATCCTTTCCCGAATCAAGGAGGCCTTTCATCTTCCCGTTTTGACGGACATTCACCTTCCCGAACAAGCGAAAGAGGTTGCTCAAGTCGCGGATGTTCTTCAGATTCCCGCCTTTCTCTGCCGCCAAACCGACTTGGTGGTTGCCGCCGGAGAAACGGGCCGCATCGTCAATATCAAGAAAGGCCAGTTCCTTTCCCCGAACCAAACCGAAGCTCTTCGGGACAAGGCCCGAAGAGCGGGGGCAAGAGACGTCTGGTTGACTGAACGCGGAACGACCTTTGGATACAACGATCTTGTCGTGGATTTTCGCTCCCTCGAGATAATGAAATCCTTTTCTCCCGTTGTCTTTGACGCTTCTCACTCGGTTCAAAAACCCGGAGCCGCCGGAACGACCTCGGGTGGTGACCGCCAGATGATCCCCGCCTTGCTCCGGGCCGCCGTCGCCGTGGGTATCGCCGCGGTCTTTCTTGAAGTTCATCCCGCTCCGGAAAACGCACTGTCCGACTCCCACACGCAGTGGCCGCTCGAATCGACGGAGATACTGTTGGATGATATTCTTCCAATCGATAAGATCGTGAAAGGTCGCAAACATGCTTGAAGACGCTCGGGATGTCTTTGACACCGAAATCGAGGGGTTAACGAGCGTTAGGGACTCCTTGGGAAACTCTTTCATCAAAGCCTGCGAAACGATTCTCGAATGCCGGGGAAAGATTATTGTCACGGGATTGGGAAAATCGGGCGCTGTCGGAAGAAAAATCGCCGCAACGCTTTCTTCCACCGGCACGCCCGCGGTTTTTCTTCACGCGGGGGAAGGACTGCACGGCGACCTCGGCGTCATTGCTCCGGGGGATGTCGTCCTTGCCATCTCCTACTCCGGAGACACGGAGGAATTGGCTCTTCTCCTTCCCGCCGTACGTCGGCTCGGCGTACCGCTTCTCGCTATGACGGGAGAACCGGACTCGACGTTGGGAAGAGCCGCGCAAACCGTCCTTTCGACGAAGGTCCCGCGCGAAGCCTGTCCCCTCGGTCTGGCTCCGACATCCTCGACCACCGCCGCGCTCGTCCTTGGTGATGCGCTTGCCGTGGCTGTGTACAGAAGGCGAGGCTTTACGCGGGAGGATTTCGCGTTTCGGCATCCGGCGGGCGCGCTGGGACGATCTCTGCTTCGCGTCCGGGACTTGATGCATACCGAGAAAGAGATTCCTCGTGTGCTCAAGGAAACCCCTCTTCGTGAAGTCATCCTCGAAATGTCTCGAAAACGTCTCGGAATGACGACGGTCGTCGATAGCAATGGGCGTCTGGCGGGAATCATCACGGACGGTGATCTGCGAAGGCTTTTGGAAAAAAATAATACACTTGATGTTCAGACGCCCGCTTTCTCCGTCGTCGGGTCCACGAAACCCAGGACCATCGCCCCCGATCAGCTCGCCGTCCAAGCCCTCACCGTAATGGAAAATCATAAGATCACTTCGTTGATTATTGTCGATGGGCAACGCCGCCCCGTCGGTGTTATTCATATTCACGACATCCTTCGATCGAAGGTTGTCTGAATCTCCTCCCCGTTCACCTCGGCATCTTTATCTTCACTTCCCTTATTGCGCTTCTCGATGCCCCTATTGCGACTTCTTTACGGAGACTCCTTCCCGCCATCCTCCGGCATCGGCGTATGCTGAGGCACTTCTCCGAGATCTTTCCCGCCATCAGACATCTTGGGATACGGTCTATTTTGGAGGTGGCACCCCCAGCGAATTTCCCTTGACTGAACTGGAACGGATACTGCAAGCCGTAGCGGAAAAGATACATTCGAAAACGGAATGGACCGTTGAAGTAAATCCGGGAACCTTTACCTTCGATACGGCCCGCCTGCTCCGGCAATACGGCGTCAACCGTCTCTCCATCGGGTTTCAGTCGACCCAAGATTCCATTCTGAAATTCCTAGGAAGAAGACACACCGCGGCGGATAACCGAAAGGCCATCCGGTTGGCGCGGCATTTCGAATTCCCCTCCCTTTCCGGAGACCTTATTTATGCGGTACGATCAGAAGAGATAGAGAAGTCTTTAGGTGAATTTCTCTCCTGGAATCTCGACCACATCTCTACCTATGAACTAACAATTGAAGGCTCCTCGATTTGGGCGCGAAAGTGCTTTGACCCGTCCGATGAAGAAGAACGTGCCTTGGAAAAGATGAATCTCATCGAGAAAACACTGGCGATCGCCGGATATCACCACTACGAAGTCTCAAATTTCTCCCGCCCAGGCCATGAATGTCGCCACAATATCAATGTATGGAAATGCGGAGAATACGTAGGGATAGGAGCCGGTGCAGCGGGATACGAGGGGGGACGCCGTTATCGAAATATTGCTTCTGTGAAAGAATTTATTTCCCGGGGGCCTCTTCCCTCCTATGACATGGGAGACTCTCTTGCCGCGGAAACAATCAGCCTTGTTCTTCGCCTTGTTCACGGTATTTCTTGGTCGGATATTCCGTTCCGAAACCGGCAGGCTTTGGAAGAGAAACGATCTCTCTTGGAAGAAATTGCGGCCGAAGGATACATCACGCTCGATGAAACCAGGCTCGCCCCCACAAGACGTGGAATTCTTTTTCTTAACGAAATCGTGCTCCGCTTTTTGTAACCGGACCTGTATTGAGTCCCTTACCGAACTTCAATTCGTCCGACAATTTGCAAACGGCGAATGCGGAGAACGCAGCCGTTCGAACGGGAGGTTAAGGCCGAAGCGATGGTGACATCCGCGCTCGCCCGTCGCGAGCCAAAACATGCCGGGAATCCGATCTCCAATTGGCCAGCCTGGGCTGGCGGACAGTTTGGCGGAAGAGTTGAACGGCCCCGCCCGGGAACCGAAAGGAACACAAATTCGGAATCGAACACTATTTCCCCCGCCGGCCTTCTAGAAGCGGTTTCATAAGTACGTCACGGCCTCGGAATTTCTGCAATATCGAGGTGGAAGGGAACCTTATGAAACCTCTTCTACTCGATAACCCATAAATACCGCCGAGGAACCGAAAATTATCTCTTGTTGGAAACCGTTTTTTTGGGTATTTCACTCCAGTGATATCCCGACGTCTGAAGAAACGGCTTCTCTTTCTCTGTGTTGCCGTGGGTGGTTTCTTGATGCGCTTTTGTGTCCTGACCTACCGCTTTCGTTTCCACGGCGTCACGCGTTTCCAACGTTATGCCCTTGCTGGAGGAGTCATCGTTCCCTTTTGGCACAATCGTATCCTCGGTGGAATGATTTGTCCCATCTTCAAAAATTACCGCAGTCTGGCCGTTATTTCGGATCACTTCGACGGGGAACTGATCACGCGTATCGCCGCCCTTTTCGGTCACGGAGCTGCCCGCGGAAGTACCGGAAAACGATCTTTCGCCGCCATCCGAGAAACGGCTCGCGCCCTCCAACACGGTTGGCTCATTGGTATCACCCCCGATGGTCCCCAAGGGCCGGTTTACCACCTTCAAGAAGGAGCCGCTTACCTCGCGGAAATCTCCCGAAAACCGGTTATTCCTCTCCTCACCATCGCCCGTTGGCGTATTCGCTTTCCTTCCTGGGACCGATTCGAGTTTCCTCTTCCCTTTTCCCGCGTCGATTTTCACTTTGGACGCGCTGTCACAGCCCACCGAAACATCGAGAAAACGCTCCTTGCCGTTCAAGCGGAAATGCATCGGCAACTTCGCCTGGAAGAACGTTTCCGTTCCCATTGTTTTCGCTCCGTAATTTTTCTTTCCTTTCGTCTTCTTTCTCCCCTTCTCCTGTGGAAAACTTTTCTCCCTTTTTCTTGACTCCCCATTTTTTCTTCCCTTTGAGCCTCTTTTCGCCATTAAATCTTTTCAACATTTTTTCCATTCTTTCCATTTTCCGTCCAAAAAATCTCTTGTCCCGTTTCCGACTCCTTCTATACTTCGTCCGACTGGCTGAAGAGAGAAAGTCTCCACAGCGCTCTGTGGAACATCTGTTGAAATCCTTGGTTTTTTTGGAGATTTTCTCTTTTTTTCAGCGATGGTCGGGGAATCATACGATGTTGAACACCGGGGAATTTCACGCGCCTTCTATGCCGTAACAATCGTTTTTTCAGTACTTTACATCAGGAAGGGCCGTATTTTGGCATTTTTGTGCCGAAAAGACGGTCCTTTCCTGCTTGAAAATCCGAACGATCCCCGAAAAATACTGGAAAAACTGTGGAGAAATCATACCTATGGGATTCGAAAAGTGTTGGGAAGCTGCTCTTGAAAACATAAAAGATGAGATCGGAAAAGATGCATTTGATTGCTTTCTCAGTGAGGTTTCCTTTGAGGAACGACGGGGGATGCTGATCCTCCACGCTCGCGAAATTTTTCAGAAGGATTGGATCGAAAAAAACCTTATTTCCGGCGGATTATTGACGGACATTCTCCATAACCTCTCTGGAAAAAATTTCAATATAAAAGTGAAGATGTCTCCTCGATATTCCGATGCCTTGCCTTCGGATTCGATTTCGAGGGAAATTTCGATCTCTAAGAAAAGAAACCAACGCGATGTTTCACAGAAATCTCCGGCGGTTCTTGCTGACGGATCGATTCTCAATCCGCTTTATTCCTTCGAACGATTCGTGGTAGGACCCTCAAACAATTATGCCGTCGCCGCTGCGAAGGCCGTCACGAAAATATCGAATTCTCCCTACAATCCCCTCTTCATCTATGGTGGCGTCGGTCTCGGAAAGACACACTTAATGCAGGCCATCGGTCACAAGATCATCGAAGAGAACCCCGGTACGACGGTTCTTTACATTTTTGCTGAGCAATTCACGAACGAATTCATCGCGGCGCTCGCCAACGGAAAAATGGATGACTTTCATAAAAAATATCGCGATGTGGAAGTTCTTTTGATCGATGATATTCAATTTCTCGCCAAAAAGGACCGAAGTCAGGAGGAATTTTTTCACACTTTCAATGTACTTTATCAATCTGGAAAACAAATCGTTATATCTGCTGATAGCCCTCCAAAGGAACTTAATGACATCGAGGACCGTCTTCGTTCACGTTTCTCCAGTGGACTGTCAGTCGATATCAAACCGCCCAAGTATGAAATGCGGGTCGCCATTCTTCAACGGAAAGCCGAAAGTGCGGACCTCGATATTCCCAAACAATGTCTCGAATTCATCGCTCACCAAATTCATTCCAATATCCGCGAACTTGAAGGCGCTCTGATGAAAGTTGCGGCTCTCGCTAAATTCCAACAGAAATCGATAACTCTTGAATTCACAAGAGAAGCACTCCGGGACTTTCTTCCTACTGTGGAGAATCGTCATATCGCGATCCCAGAGATTCAAAAGGCTGTTGCAGCCTATTTTCGAATCCCCGTATCGGATCTGAAAGGACCAAAACGTTCCTCGAACATCACCCTCCCACGACAGATCGCTATATATCTCTGTCGAGAGTTAACGGGACATTCCCTCCCCGTGATTGGAGGTGAATTCGGCAATAGAGACCATACCACCATCCTTTATTCTTGTAGGAAGATTTCACAACTTGTGGAAGACGATCGCCGGATTCGAAGCGCGATTTCCGAGATACGTTCCGCACTTTCTTCATGAACAACTTGTTTTTTCTGTGTGCAAACCCCCAGCGAAACCTGTGGAGACAATGCTCGATTTTGGGTATTGTGGAAACTCTTCCACGAAGTTTTATATCTTCTATTCACAGGATGCAAAACTCTTTTTTCTTACGTTCGATGCTTTATCCCATATTTCCACAGAGTTATTATGATCATGACTATTTCAATAAATTAGTAAATAGTATTTATCATCTTGGGCCTTTTCTTAAAAAATCTCCGTTCCTTTTCTTTTCGCGAAAGAAAGAGATATTTCAAATTGGAGAAAAAGGGTTTCTTTAAAAACGAGGAGGGATTGTCGGTATGTTGAATGTCGTTGTCAGCAAGGATGATCTTTGGAGTGGACTTTGTCGTGTCACAGGTGGGCTTCCTCAGAGACCAACATCGATACAGATTCTTCAGAATATGCTTATCGAGGCAGACAAGAAAGAAAAGGCCCTCCGCATAACAGCAACGGATTTGGAATTGGTTCTTTGTGTAAATATACCTGCTACCGTGGACGAAGCGGGTTCGTTGACAGTGCCGGGGAGGAAATTTTTCGAGGCTGTACGGGAATTTCCTGAGGGAGAGATACATTTGACGGCCACAGAAAATCATTCGTTGGGTGTCAAACTTGAGAAGACCCGGATTTCCCTCCGCGGCACGGCCCCAGAAGAATATCCCAATGTTTTGTTGAAGACGGAGGGGACAACAATTGGAATGAAAAGCGGAAGCCTGAGGAAGGCGTTGCAGAAAACGATCATTGCGACGTCGCGGGAAGAATCGAGGAGTTTTCTTGCTGGAGTCAACTTCGAGATACGGAAGGAATCTCAGAGACTGATTGCCACCGACGGTCATCGACTAGCGGTCAGTGAAATTGATGTAGAGGGCGGAATCAGTAAGAAGAATGCGATCAACGCGATTGTTCCTTCTCGGGCGGTTTTGGCGCTGGTGAATATGCTTCCGGAAGCGGGAGACGTCAAAGCGACTTTCGGAGACGCGCAATGTGTCTTTGAGACGGAGAACGATCGTTTCTTTTCGAGACTGATCTCCGAAAAATTTCCGGATTATGAGAAAATCATTCCAAAGAGTTCGGATGTAGTTGTGGAGGTCGATCGGGAGGAATTTTTGGATCTGCTCAGACATGTGTCACCCTTGGTCGGGGGAATCGAAAATCATAAGGTAGTGATGACCATAGGAAAGGATTCCTTGAGCCTCTGGGCTACCTCGCCGGAATTCGGGGAGGCTTTCGACGAAATTCCAGCAACGGCGGAGGGGAAAGAATTCAATGTAAAATACAATGCAAAATATCTTCGGGACGGAGTGCGAGCCTTGGATGGAGAGACACTTCGGATGGAGATCAACCAAAAGTTGATTCCGACCGTTATGACTTCCGAAGACGATCCGAATTACCGATATATCGTTATGCCGCTGCGAGCTTAAGCGATTTCGTCACGAAGCGAGAAGACAACAAGAAGAAAACGGAACAGGTTGTACTGGGTTCGGAGTATCAAGAGACGCAATGCTTCCTGAAAATTCGTTTGTTGAACGCCTCGAAATGCGTTGCTTTCGAAACCACTTTTCATCGGTTTTCGAAACCGGCGGCCGCGAATACATCCAATTGATCGGTCCAAACGGCGCCGGAAAAACCAGTGTCTTGGAAGCGTTATATCTACTTTCCGTGGGGCGCGGAATTTATACGAGAAAGGATTCGGAACTGGCTCAGGCGGGCCAACAAGGATATTTCGTGGAGATTACTTGGAATGGGATGAATCGACTGGGTCTCAAATTTGAAAAAAAGAGTGGAAGAACCGTTTTCGAAAACGAGAAAATATTCAAACAGTGGTCGGAAGTCCTGGGCCGTTTTCGTGTCGTGCTTTTTCGTCCGGAAGATATCGAACTTGTCGTGGGAGGCCCTCGGTTTCGGAGGCAAATGTTGGATATTCTTCTTTCTCAAAAGAAGAGGAAGTATTTCGAATCCTTAAAAAGATACCGAAGGGCCTATCGCCAACATCTCGGGTCCTTCTCCTTTCAAAATGGAAAAGTTCAAACGGCTTTTGAAAAGTTGATGGCAGAGGAAATGCCGATTCTTTTCGAGGAAAGGAAAAAGGCGATTCGAGCGTTGGATAAACTTTGTTCTTTGTTGATGGAACGGTGCGGTTTTCCGGGAAGAATGTCTCTCTCCTATCGGCCGGCCATCCCGAAATTTGTAAAGGAAGAGGAGACTTCGCAGTGGACCGCTGCTGCTTTGGAAGAAAATCGACGTCTGGAAAGAGGCGGTACCCAACCGATATTCGGACCTCAAAGAGACGATATCGAAATTTCCTGGAACGACAAACCCTTGCGGGAATTCGGATCGCGGGGTCAAAAACGGCTTGCATCTCTCTTCATCAGATTGGCAACGGCCGTGATCCATTATGAGTCGGGAGTACTTCCCGTTCTTCTATTGGATGATGTCCTTGGGGAATTGGATGGGGAGCGGCTGGAGGGATTCCTGATGCTTCTAAAAGGCTGGAAATGGCAGATTTGGGTGGCCGGGACGGATCGTCAAAACCTGCCGACCGACTGGCGTCCGCGGCGGATTTTTGATATAAAAAGGGGGACAATTTCTGGAGTGACGGAGTTCTAATAATGGCGCCAGATACTCAATACAACGCGAAATCGATCACGGTTCTCGAAGGTTTGGAGGCGGTTCGAAGGCGACCGGCGATGTACATCGGTTCAACGGGATCGCGCGGACTCCATCACCTCGTTTATGAAGTTGTGGATAACGCCATCGACGAAGCCATGGCGGGACATTGCGATGAGATTCGGGTGGTAATCCATAAAGGCGAGGTCATAGAAGTCGAGGACAATGGCCGGGGAATTCCGACGGATATTCATCCTCAATACAAGTGCTCGGCCTTGGAAATCGTGATGACGAAACTTCACGCGGGAGGAAAATTCAGCCATCAAGCCTATAAGGTTTCCGGTGGGTTGCATGGGGTGGGCGTCTCCTGTGTGAACGCGCTGTCGGAATGGTTCGAGGTGAATGTTTTCAAAGGAGGCAAGATTTTCGAACAGAAATATAAACGGGGAAAACCGGATGCGCCGGTTCGTGAGATCGGAACGACGAAAAAGAGGGGGACGTTGGTGAGGTTTCTCGCGGACAAGGAGATTTTCAAGAAGATTTCCTATGATTTCGAGGTGTTAGCCACGCGACTTCAGGAACTCGCGTTTCTCAACAGAGGACTGAGGATTCTTCTTCGTGATGAGCGAACTGGTGAAGAGAGGACGTTTTTTCAGAAGGGAGGGATAGAAGATTACGTTCGGTATCTGAATGAAGGAGAAAAACTTCTCTTCAAAAATGTCATTCACTTCGAGGGAACCGCGGAAAACGTCGTTGTTGATCTCGCCTTTCAGTACAATCTTGGATTCACGGAAAATGTTTTCACCTTTGCGAACAACATCAACACACACGAGGGGGGATTTCACCTTATTGGTTTCCGGCGGGCTTTGTCGGGAACGATCAACCGTTATGCCCGAAAAAACAAACTCTTCAAGAAAGAGGGGTTTTCGCTTCAGGGAGACGACGTACGAGAAGGACTGACGGCGGTCCTTTCGGTGAAGATACCGGAGCCGCAATTCGAGGGACAAACGAAAACGAAGTTAGGGAACAGCGAAGTAGCGGGAATCGTCGAAGCATTGGTGAATGATCAATTGATGGCCTATCTCGAACAAAATCCAGGAACTGCGAAGCGCATTATCGACAAGGGACTTGCGGCGTATCAAGCGCGACAAGCGGCGAAGAAAGCGAAGGAATTGGTTCGGAGGAAGAGTTCGCTCGATTCGGGGGGATTGCCGGGGAAATTGGCTGATTGTTCGGCGCGGGATCCGGAGTTGTGTGAGCTCTACATTGTGGAGGGGGATTCGGCCGGAGGAAGCGCGAAGCAGGGCCGTGATCGGCGTTTCCAAGCGGTGCTTCCCCTGCGGGGAAAGATTCTCAATGTCGAAAAATCCCGAATGGACAAGGTTCTTTCCAACGAGGAGATTCGAACCCTGGTGATGGCGATCGGAACCGGAATCGGGGAAGATGACTTCGAACTGGAGAAACTTCGCTATCACAAGATCATTATTATGACCGATGCGGATGTCGATGGAGCGCACATTCGAACGCTTCTCTTGACCTTCTTCTACCGCCAGATGAAGGAACTCCTGGAAAACGATCATATCTTCATCGCGCAACCGCCTCTCTTCCGGGTCTCGAAAGGGAAGGAAGAGCGATACTGTCACAGCGAAGAAGAAAAGGATGAGGTTTTGAAGAAGTGGGGAAACAATGCGCGGGTAACGCGCTTTAAAGGACTGGGCGAAATGAATCCGGAACAGCTCTGGAGTACAACGATGGATCCGTCAAAGCGGATCCTTTTAAAGGTTGGAATCGACTCAGATCCTGAAGCCCACAAACTCTTTTCCATTCTGATGGGCGGTGATGTAGAGCCGCGGAGGGAATTCATCGAGCGTCACGCGGCGGACGTGAGAAATCTGGATATATAAACCGGAAGGAAACAGGAAAAGAAGATGACTCAAGACCACCAGATCGTCGAAAGTGGATACATCGAAGAGGAACTGAAGTCCTCCTACATTGATTACGCGATGAGCGTTATTGTGGGAAGGGCGCTTCCGGATGTCCGCGATGGTTTGAAACCTGTTCATCGCCGTATTCTTCACGCGATGAATGAGATTGCGCTGACGTATGATCGGCCTTTCAAGAAATCCGCGACTGTGGTCGGCGAGGTTTTGGGAAAATATCACCCGCACGGAGATTCGGCTGTTTACGACACAATCGTAAGGATGGTCCAAGATTTTTCCCTGCGTTATCCGTTGATCGATGGCCAGGGAAATTTCGGCTCTATCGACGGCGATTCCGCCGCCGCGTATCGCTACACCGAGATTCGGCTTCAACGAATCGCGAACGAACTTCTCGAGGATATCGAGGAGGACACGGTTGATTTCGTGCCAAATTTCGATGGAAGCCAGAGGGAGCCGACAGTTCTTCCGGCCCGCCTTCCAAATTTGTTGCTGAATGGTTCGGCGGGCATCGCCGTCGGAATGGCGACGAACATTCCGCCGCATAATCTTCGGGAATTGGCGGCGGCGATCAGTCTACAGATCGACAAGCCGGATTGTTCCGTTGAAGATCTGATGAGAGTGATGCCGGGGCCGGATTTCCCGACAGGAGGAATCATTTACGGCCGAAAAGGAATTCGAGAGGCGTATAAAACGGGCCGCGGCAGAATCAAGATTGGAGGAGTGGCGACCACCGAAACGGTCAATAACAAAGAAGCCATCGTTATCTCTGAACTACCGTATCAGGTCAACAAAGCGAAACTTCTCGAAAGAATCGCCGAGCTCGTGCGCGACAAGAAGATCGATGGAATCGCTGATATTCGCGATGAGTCGGATCGGAATGGAATCCGCGTTGTCATAGAATTGAAGAGGGATGCCGTCGCGAAGATCGTTCTGAACAAACTCCAGAAGCACACGGCGTTGTTGGAGACATTCGGAATCATCTTCCTTGCCTTGGTGGACAACCGTCCGAAGGTGATGGGGCTAAAGGAGATCATCGGACATTACATTGATCATCGCCGCGAAGTAATCCGCAGAAGAAGCGAATATCTTCTAAAAAAGGCGGAAGAAGAAGCGCATATCCGCGAGGGTTTGCTCAAGGCCATTGCGCACATTGACGAGGTGATTCGGCTGATTCGAAAATCGAAAAATCGCCAAGAGGCTCATTCGAAACTGAAGGACACCTTCGGTTTTTCCGACCCGCAGACGAAGGCGATTCTGGAGATGCGTTTGCATCGGTTGACGAGTCTTGAGCGAATCGAGGAAGAACGGAGATTGGCGGACTTGTTGAAAGAGATTGAACGGTTGAATTTCATTCTTTCTCACGAGCAAGAGATACTGAATCTGATCAAGGAGGATGTGAAGGACCTTTCCGAGAAATACGGAGATGATCGGCGAACGAGGATTGTGGAGGGGGATGCCGGAGACTTCACGCCGGAGGATTTGATCAAGAACGAGGACGTGATCATCACGATCAGTCACGCGGGGTATATAAAACGCCAGCCATTGACGGCCTATCGTGCTCAGAAGCGTGGAGGGCGAGGGTTGACTGGGGTAAAAACTCGCGAGGACGATTTTGTCGAACATCTGCTCACGGCTTCTACGCACGATTATCTCCTCTTTTTCACGAAGAACGGACTGTGCCACTGGCTCAAGGTTTACGATATCCCGGAAGCGTCCCGAACAGCGCGCGGTCGCGCGATCGTCAATCTCCTTCGTCTCGATAAGGATGATCGCATCACGGCTTTCGTTCCGGTGCATGAATTTGAGGAAGGAAAGTATCTTGTAATGGCCACGCGTGGAGGAACGGTGAAGAAGACGACATTGAGCGCCTTTTCGAATCCGAGGTCGAAGGGAATCATAGCCATCGAATTGGTTACGGGGGATGAATTGATCGATGTGCGATTGACAGACGGCTCAAGCGACGTCGTCCTTGCGACGAAACAGGGAATGGCGATCCGTTTTTCAGAGGAGAAACTACGTCCTATGGGCCGAAACGCGCGGGGGGTCCGCGGGATTAATCTCAACGGGAACGACGTCGTTGTGGCAATGGTCATTGCGCGTAAGGGGACGTCGCTTCTAACCGTCTGTGAGCGGGGATACGGAAAACGGAGCCGGATCGAGGACTACCGAAAGACGAATCGGGGCGGGAAAGGCGTGATCAATATTCGCGTGACGGAAAAGAACGGAACGGTCGTGGCGGTGAGAGAAGTTGTGGATGCCGATGAGATTATGATTGCCACGAGGGAAGGGATAATGATCCGGGTAAAGGCGGAAGAAATCGGTGTTATCGGGCGCGCCACGCAGGGTGTGCGAATCATTAAGCTCGACGAAAACGACAACGTTTCCGATGTAACCATTTTGTCTCAGAGGGCGCAGGACTCCTGAAGAGAATGCGGCCGGAAATTTGCATTCGAGGAGCCCGACTTCACAATCTGCGTAACATCAACGTCTCAATCCCCGTAGAGAGTTTAACGGTCATTACGGGATTGTCCGGCTCCGGAAAATCGTCGCTGGCTTTCGATACGCTTTACGCCGAGGGGCAGAGGCGGTATGTGGAAAGTCTTTCGACCTATGCGCGCCAGTTTCTGGGCCAAATGGATCGCGCAGATGTGGATGAAATAGAGGGGCTTTCTCCAGCCATTGCCATCGAACAAAGAAGTACTCAACGAAATCCCCGTTCAACGGTGGGAACTGTGACGGAGATTTATGATCATCTCCGGTTGTTATGGGCGCGACTCGGGATACCCCATTGTCCGAAATGTGATACCGAAGTACGGGCGCTTCCAACGGATCGAATCGTCGAGACGATACAACAACAATTTTCCGGGAGAAAGGTTGTGATCCTTGCACCGATCGCTGTGGCGAAGAAGGGGGAATTCCGGAAGGAGAAAGCGCAATTTCTCGCCGAAGGTTTCCTTCGGGTTCGAGTCGACGGGGAGATTTTGCTTCTGGAACAGATGCCCCCGTTGAAAAGAAATCAACGCCATGACGTCGAACTGGTTATCGACCGGCTTCACGTGGAGGAAGGAAAACGGGAACGGCTCGCCGAGGCCGTTGAAAGTGCTCTCGAACACGGAAATGGAACGGTCACGGTTCTTTCAGAGGTTCAAGGAAGATCGATCGTCCCAACGACGTACTCGAATAGAAATGCTTGCACGCGGTGTGGAATCGGTTTGTCTCCTCTCGAACCACGAACCTTTTCCTTCAATTCGCCTCATGGAGCGTGCCCGCGCTGCTCCGGGATCGGCTACAGCTTCGCCGTGGATCCCGAAAGAATTTTGGGAAACCCGGAGAAGTCCATTCGGGAAGGAGTCATCCTTCCCTGGGGTGAGAAACCGGAGCGAAAATGGTACGGTCGCTCCTTACGTCGTGTTTGCGCGCGGGAAGGCTTTTCGTTGAACGTTCCTTGGAAACGGATTCCCGAACGCGCTCGAGAAATCATCCTTTTCGGATATTCGGAAGAGGAGGCCGAACCGAAATTTTTCCGCTTCGAAGGGGTCATCCCGTTTCTGGAGCGCCGTTACAACGAGACTTCTTCAATCGGGATACGAAGGTGGATCGAACGTTTTATGACGATGAAGACCTGTCCGGCCTGTTCGGGAGAACGGCTGAATCCCGAAGCGCGTCTCGTTCGCGTCAAGGGAAAGAGACTCCCCGAGGTCCTGAAGTGGACAGTTGAGGAACTGAAAGGGTGGTTAGAAGAATTGTCTTTGGATGAACGAGAGATGCGGATCGGGGAACGTGTACTTGATGAAGTGCGTTCTCGTCTGATGTTTCTCTCGAATGTGGGACTGTCTTATATGACTCTGGACCGAAGTGCGGCATCCTTGTCCGGAGGGGAAGCGCAGAGGATTCGGTTGGCGACGCAGTTGGGCTCGAAACTGCGCGGTGTCCTTTATGTCCTTGACGAACCTTCGATCGGATTGCATCCCGAGGATACAGCGAGGTTAATGCAAACCTTGAAGGATCTCAGGGATTTAGGAAACACGGTTGTCGTCGTGGAACATGACCTCGATATGATTCGCCAAGCGGATCACGTTATCGACTTGGGGCCGGGAGCAGGAAGACACGGAGGAGAAGTCGTCGCTGTTGGAACCCCCGCTCAAGTCGAGAAGCACCCTACTTCTCTTACGGCGCTCTATCTTCGAGGAGAGAGACGGATTAATGGAAAGCCCGCGCGCGCCGTCAACGAAAAGGAAGTTCTTGTGATTACGGGAGTCTCCACGAACAACTTGAAATCGATCGATGTGAAGATTCCGCTCAAACGGTTTGTCTGCGTAACGGGCGTATCGGGTTCCGGGAAGTCTTCTCTGGTAATGGATACTCTTTTTCCAGCCTTAAAGCGTCATTTTGGAATGAGAGGGGCGGTTCCCGGGCCCTTCAAAAGGCTTCTGGGAACGGAGCATATCCGAGGTGTGATCGGAATCGACCAATCCCCCATCGGTCGGTCTTCCCGTTCCAATCCGGCCACCTATACCGGCGTCTGGACGCCGATTCGGGAATTGTTCTCTCTCACGAAAGAATCACGAAGCCGCGGTTATAAGCCGGGACGGTTCAGTTTCAATGTTGCCGGGGGACGATGTGATTCCTGTGAAGGAGCGGGGATCAAGACGGTGGAAATGCAATTCCTCCCGGATGTGCATATCACATGCGAGGTGTGCGGCGGACGACGTTTCAACCAGGAGACGTTGGAGGTGAAATACCGAGGGAAATCCATCGCGGACATACTCGATATGACGGTCGAGGAAGCCACGGAATTCTTTCGAAATCACCCGCGTATTCAAAGGGGGCTGGCAATGCTGAAAGAGGTGGGATTAGGGTACCTTCATCTGGGACAACCGGCCCCTGCGCTTTCCGGAGGAGAAGCCCAACGACTGAAACTGGCGGCGGAACTGGGAAGGTCCACTTTCGGCTCGGTTCTCTACGTTTTGGACGAGCCGACGGTCGGTCTCCACATGGAGGATGTACGAATTCTTTTGGATGTGCTCGACCGCTTGGTCGACCGAGGGGACACGGTCCTTGTCGTGGAACATCACCCGGATGTAATCGCCCATGCGGATACGATTATCGATCTCGGGCCGGGCAGCGGCCAAGACGGGGGGCGAATCGTTGCATGGGGAAGTCCGGAAGAGATCGCCGGGATCGCGGAGTCAGCGACGGGGCGGGTCCTCGCCCGACGAAAGCCTTCGGAAAAGCCTCGACGGAAGAGGAGACAAATATGAACATCCGTTTTTTCTCCGGTTTCTCCTATTCTGTCCGATCGAAGCCGTCGTTTTTCTCAACGAAATTTCTGACTGTTATTCCACGAAATCCTCGAGGCGGCGTCGCCGTGTGGGGTGACGCAATTTTTTCAAGGCCTTTGCCTCGATCTGGCGAATCCGTTCCCGCGTCACGTTGAAGATCGCCCCGACCTCTTCCAGAGTTCTCGGATAACCGTCGTCGAGGCCGAAACGATACCGAAGGACCTTTTCCTCACGCGGAGTCAAGGATTGCAAGACGATTTCAAGTTCGTCTCGAAGCATCAAGTAGGTCGTGGCATCGGCCGGCTGTTCGACGTCTTTGTCTTCGATGAAGTCCCCAAGGTTGCTGTCCTCGTCCTCGCCGATGGGAGTTTCGAGAGAGAGGGGTTCCATCGCGATTTTCATCACGCCTCGAACACGTCCGACGGGCCAGCCGAGGCGTTCCGCAATCTCCTCCGGCAAAGGTTCCCGCCCGTATTTCTGGATGAGTTGGCGGGTTTCCCGCACAACCTTATTGATCTGCTCGACCATATGAACGGGAATACGGATGGTGCGAGCCTGGTCGGCGATGGCCCGCGTAATGGCCTGCCGAATCCACCAAGTGGCATAAGTCGAAAACTTGTACCCTCGTCGCCATTCGAACTTTTCGACCGCCTTGATCAAACCGATGTTGCCTTCCTGGATGAGATCGAGGAAAGTGAGCCCTCGGTTCGTGTATCGTTTGGCAATGGAAACGACGAGACGGAGATTGGCATTGACCATTTCTTCTTTCGCGATGCGGACCTGGTTTTCGCCGGCGATGACGGTGTCGGCTTCCGAGATCAAAGTTTCCATTTGGGACTTGTATGTTCTCTCGATGCTGCGAATCTTTTTTCGACTCGTCTCGATTCGCTCGGCCACCTCTTTAAATGTTGTGCGCGTCAGGCCGTTTGGAAGGCGTTTTTTCGGGGATCGTCGAAAACGCCGAATCTCGGTCGTGTCCAGGCCGAGTTGCCGTTCACAGGATGCGATCGTGTCTCGATGCGCCTTCAAGGACCACCCGCATTCCTTAATTCGTTCGACGATGAAGTCGAGTTGTTGCGGAAGGAGCCCGGAAGTGTTGATGGCGGAACGAAGCTCCTGTTCGGCGTCGTACAGTCTTTTGACTAATTCCGG
>RFFU01000038.1 GCA_003697085.1 Candidatus Hydrogenedentota bacterium | reverse complement strand
TCAATGTCAACCGGACGGAGACGGTTACGATCACCAACAACCCCGACACGCAGACGGGCCAGGTTGTGATTCCGGCGGGAGCGTTCCCGAGCGCGGCGGATACAGCACAGGTCTTTATCATTGTTTCGTTCGAGCCCTCGACGCCCTTTGACACGGCTTTGCCAGGTACGAACGCGGATGTGTGGGACGCGCTGGAGGTGAAACTGTCGAACGGGGATACCCAGCTTGCGAACGGGGAAACGGCAACAGTTACGATGACGTTCCGGGACGACAACAACGACGGCTTTGTGGATGGGACGCAGATTCGCTGGAACACGCTGAAGATCTATCGTCATACGGGTGTTGCAGGAGACCTATGGGAAGAGAGGCCGACGATCGCGAAGCAGGATCCGGCGAACGGACAGCCGGGCTGGCTGAAAACGTGGACGGAGCACTTCTCGATCTTCAGGCTTGTCGGCGTCGGGGCTTCGGTGAATCTTTCGAACGTGGTTGTCGGTCCGAATCCGTTCCGGCCGAATGACGGGAATCCGGCGACGGGAGCAAATTACACGGGCGCGGCGGGAACGGGGATCTTCTTCGGGAATCTACCGGCTCAGGTCGAGATTGAGGTCTTTAGTCTCTCGGGCCGCCGCGTCTTCCGCTTCTCGACGACGAATTCGACGGGTCAGGTCCAGTGGGACGTGCGTAACGGTGACGGTCAGGATGTCGCCAGCGGCGTGTACTTGTGGCGGATCAAGGATACGTCCACGGGGGAGACGCGGACCGGAAAGTTGACGGTGATCCGATGATGAAGCGAGGATGGAAGGTTGTGGCATCGGCGTTCGGGATCGTTCTGCTCGCGTCGATTCCTGCGATGGCGGGATCGTCGGGAGGATCGACCAGCGGAGAGCTTCTGCGGCTCGGATATGGCGCGCACGCTCCGGCGGTCGGAGGAATTATGCCGGCGGGAGCGCGCGGACTGGATGCCGCGTGGTACAATCCGGCGGGACTTTCGGCGATGTCGGGCGGGAGATCGGCGGCGGATATCAGTCACTTCCTGAAGGAATTAATCTGGGGTCGCTGGGTTACGCTCAGCCGTTGAGCAATGGTCTGGGAATTTCGGCTTTTGTTTCGTATCTCGATTTTGGGAGTCAGGACCGCACGACGCTTTCGACTGCGGGCGGGATTACGAACATCAACAACGCGGGCTCGTTCAGCGCGGCGGATGTCGCCGGCGGCGTGGCGTTTGGCCGCCATTTCTTCAACGACAACTTCTCCGCCGGAGTTTCGTTGAAGGGAATTTACTCGAAACTCGATGGCGTCACGGCTTCGGCCTTCGCGGCGGACCTCGGCGCGGAGTATAAACTGACGTTCGGAGATCAGCCGGTGACGCTCGGCGCAACGGCTCAGAATCTCGGGACGACATTGAAGTTCGATCGTGTCTCGGAGGAACTGCCACGGACGTTCCAGATCGGCGCATCAACAAAGCTGTGGTCCGATAGATTGACGTTGTATGCCGGGGTAGAGAAGGTCATTCACGACGACTTCGTCTTTCGCGGCGGCGTTGAGGCGAGTCCGTTCGTCCCAATGCTGACGTTCCGCGCCGGATACGACGGCTCGAACGACGCCGGAAACGGTCTGACGGCCGGTATCGGGATTAAGATCAACAACATCGTTCTGGATTACGCCTACATACCGAATGACGTCTTTAGTGATAACCACAGGGTCGGGTTGCAGTACCACTTCTAATCTACAAATCGATGGAGAGCAGGTTCTCCAACCTGTAGCCTGCGAACGGTAGGGACGGGTCCCAGACCCGCCCGAGAGAGTTAACGAGTTAACCTCCGAGGTATAGATAGAAGTTGGGAGACGGTCGGGTTGGGCGTCTGTACGGATGGGATGAGTGGGGGGATATCGATGGGGGGGTTATGTGTTAGGGGGAAGAGTTTTTCCTGACTTCGGAACGGTCAAATCAAGAAAAATGTAAAGCCCTGTAATTTCTGAGGTTAGGTCTATATGAATTGGCCAAGTGGGTGTTGCATGCGTAAAATCGGCCGATGTTTGCTCGAAAAGTGAAAAATCGAAGCGGTTCCGTCAGCGTTCAAGTGATATCAAAGGAGCAAGGGCGTTATCGAGTTGAATGCACTGTGGGGACTTCGTCCGATCCCGAGGAGATCGAGCGCCTGTGGATGGAAGCGAAACGGCGGGCGAAGGAGGAGAATCCGAAACAGGGAAGATTGTTTTCGTTGCAGTCGAGAGACGATCTATCCGCCAAATCTTTTATTGAATCATTTTCGAACGCGGATGTGCACGTCGCGGGGCCGGAATTAATCTTCGGAAAACTGTTCGATCGTATCGGCCTTAATCAGATTCCGGATGCCTGGTTTCGCCACATGGTCATTGCGCGCCTTGCCTTTCCCTCAAGCAAGCTGAAAACGGTGGACTACCTCTATCGCTACGAGGGAAAGGTGGTAACGGTAGACGCCCTCTACAAATCTCTGGACCGCCTTCACAAGCGCCATAAGGCGCAAATCGAAAAAATCGTCTATGAGCATACTCGCAAGAGAGCGAAAGGGATTTCCGTGGTCTTCTATGACGTAACCACATTGTATTTCGAGGCGGAAGATGAAGATGATCTGCGAAAAATAGGTTTTTCCAAGGACGGAAAGTTCCAGCATCCCCAAGTTATGCTGGGACTTCTCGTGGCAACGGGTGGTCTTCCGATCGGTTATAATTTGTATGAAGGAAACACCTTTGAGGGGCATACGCTCATGACCTCCCTCAAAGGCATTGAAAAGAAATACGGATTCAAACCGCCTGTTGTGATCGCTGATGCCGCAATGCTTTCGAAGAAGAATCTGAAAGAGTTAGAGGAAGCCGGGCACGAGTATATCGTCGGAGCCCGAATCAAGAATGAAAGCGACCAAATTAAAAGGGAAATCCTGAAACATTCCGTTAGCATGAAGGACGGGGATCATCTATTTATCGAACGCGACAACGGTTCCCGCCTTCTCGTGACATATTCAAGCACACGTGCCCATAAGGACTCGTCAAATCGCGACAAGGGACTCCGTCGTCTTCGAAAGAAACTGAAAAGCGGCCGACTGACAAAACAGTCGATAAACCAGCGTGGTTACAACAAGTTCCTCACGTTGAAAGGTGAGGTCATGATTACCATTGACGACGAAAAAATCAGAAGGGACGGCAAATGGGACGGATTGAAAGGGTATCAGACGAACACGAAGTTTCCTGCCAAAACAATCATCGAAAACTATTCACAGTTATGGCAAATAGAGAAGGCCTTCCGAATTTCCAAGACCGATCTGCGTATCAGACCAATTTATCATTACCGCAGGAGAAGAATCGAATCCCATCTGTGTGTAGCCTTCGCTGCATACGCGGTTTACAAGGAATTGGAAAGCCTGCTGAAAAAGAACCGTGTTCAAATGAGCGCACAAAAAGCCTCAGAACTCACACGCACCATGTATGAACTCGAATACACCCTTCCGGATTCCCGCACCAGGCAACGACAATTGTTGAATATGGATGACGAACAATCACTGCTTTATCGAGTGGTCAATGAAAAATGACGGGTGTTGAATTTCCGAAGTCAGGAGTTTTTGCGGGTGGTGTAATCCTTCTCCTGGTCTTCGGCGATCGGGCCGATGCCGAAGTAGCGCGCTTGCGGATGGGAGAAGTAAAGCCCGCTGACGGATGAGGCGGGGAGCATGGCGCAGGTCTCGGTGAGGGAGACGGGAGAATTCTTTTCGGCGTCGAGCAGGCGGAAGAGAGTGCGCTTTTCGGTGTGATCGGGGCAGGCGGGGTAGCCATGTGCGGTGCGGATGCCGCGATATTTTCCCAGTATGATCTCCTCGTTCGTCAGGTTTTCCTCCGGCGCATACCCCCAGAGTTCCTTGCGAACCCGTTCGTGCAGATGTTCGGCCGTCGCCTCCGCAATCCGGTCGGCGAGAGATTTAATCATCAGCGCGCCGTAGTCGTCGTTCTTCTTCTCGTGTTCGGTTGCCAGAAGATCCGCTTCCGGTCCGGCGGTCACGATGAACATACCAAGGTAATCCGGGACGCCGGATTCGACCGGCGCGATGAAGTCGGCGAGCGAGAGATACGGTTTGGAAGCGCCGTGTTTCCTCTTCTGGCGCATATTGAAGAAGACGGCGCGTTCCTGCGTGCGGGATTCGTCGGTGTAGATGAGAATATCGTCCCCGGTCGCGTTTGCGGGAAAGAATCCGACGACCGCGTGCGGGCGGATTTTTCCACGCAATTCCTCCAGCATCTTGAGCGCATCATCGTGGAGTTTACGGCCCTCCTTTCCGACCTGCTTGTCCTCGAAGATGGCCGGATAACTTCCGGGAAGTTCCCACGCCTGGAAGAACGGAGACCAGTCGATACGACCGACGATCGCGTCGAAGGAGAGATCGTTCACGACACGCGCTCCCAGGAATGTCGGCTTGGGCGGAGAGTATGATGACCAGTCCGTCGGGAACTTTTTCGCGCGAGCTTTTTCCAGAGGAAGAAATTCCACGCGGGCGTTTTTGGCCTCGTGCCGCTGCGTGAGTCTTTGGTAATCCGCCGCAAGTTCGGAAGCGAATTCCTGTTTCATCTCCGGATTCAGCAGCCGTGCGACAACGCCGACGGCGCGCGAGGCGTCGGTCACGTGGACGACGAGTTCGTGATATGCCGGAGCGATCTTGACCGCCGTGTGAATGCGTGAGGTTGTCGCGCCTCCGATCAACAGCGGAATCGTGAAGCCCTCCCGCTCCATCTCCGCCGCGTTATGCGTCATCTCATCGAGCGACGGCGTGATCAGTCCGCTCAGGCCGATGACATCGACGTTCTCCTTGCGTGCCGTCTCCAGAATCTTCTCGCACGGAACCATAACGCCAAGGTCGATCACCTCGTAGCCGTTGCACTGGAGGACAATACTGACGATGTTCTTGCCGATGTCGTGGACGTCACCTTTGACGGTCGCCAGAAGAAGCTTCCCCTTCCCGGAATCCTCAACCGTCTCTTTCTCGAGATAGGGAACGAGCCAGGCGACGGATTTCTTCATGACGCGCGCGCTCTTGACGACCTGAGGCAGAAACATCTTTCCCGCGCCAAAGAGGTCTCCGACGACGTTCATCCCGTCTATCAGCGGGCCTTCGATGACGTTGATCGGTTTGCCGAGTTTCTGGAGCGCCTCTTCGGTGTCCTCGTCAATGAACTCGACGATCCCCTTCATCAGGGCATGCTTCAGACGTTCCTCCACCGGCGCTTCGCGCCAACTCATGTCGATCGTCCTGGCGGTTGCCGCCGATCCCCTGAACTCCTCCGCGACCTCCATCAACCGGTCCGTCGCGTCGGGCCGGCGGTTCAGGATCCCATCCTCGACACGTTCGCGCAGTTGTTCGGGAATGTCCTCATAGACTGCCAGCTGACCGGCGTTGACGATCCCCATGTCCATTCCCGCGCGGATGGCGTGATAGAGGAAGACGGCGTGCATCGCTTCACGGACGGGATTGTTTCCGCGGAAGGAGAAGGATACGTTGCTGACGCCTCCACTGATCAGCACCCCAGGGCACTCCGCCTTGATCCTCTTAACCGCCTCGATGAAATCGACGGCGTAGTTGTTGTGTTCCTCGATGCCGGTCGCGACGGCGAAGATGTTCGGATCGAAGATGATGTCGTGCGGCGGGAATCCGGCCTCTTCGGTAAGGAGACGATAGGCCCTTTTGCAGACCGCAACACGGCGTTCGAGCGTGTCAGCCTGGCCGTTTTCGTCGAAGGCCATAACGATCACGGCGAAGCCGTAGCGCCGGACCTTGCGCGCGTGCTCCAGGAAGACCTCCTCGCCCTCCTTCATGCTGATCGAGTTGACGATCCCCTTGCCCTGAACGCACTTCAGACCCGATTCGATCACGCTCCATTTCGAGGAATCGATCACGATCGGGAGCTTGCTGATATCCGGCTCGGAGGCGACGTGATAGAGGAACATCCGCATCTCTTCTTCCGAGTCGAGCATTCCCTCGTCCATATTGACGTCAATCATCTGTGCGCCGTTCTCGACCTGAGCGCGGGCGACCGAGAGCGCCTCTTCTGTCTTCTTCTCGCGGATCAATCTTGCGAACTTGCGCGATCCCGTGACGTTGGTGCGCTCGCCGATGTTAACGAAGTTGCTTTCGGGGCGAATCACCAGCGGTTCCAGACCGCTCAGGCGGCAGTACGGGTCGAGAGACGGGATCGGGCGCGGTTCTTCGTTGGCCACGGCTTCGGCGATGGTGCGGATATGGTCGGGAGTCGTTCCACAGCAGCCGCCGACGATGTTGAGCAGGCCCTCGTGGGCGAAGTCGCGCAGGATTTCGGCCATGCTTTCCGGAGTCTCGTCATAGCCGCCGAATTCGTTCGGGAGTCCGGCGTTGGGATGGGCGCTTATGAAGACATCGGCGCAACGGGAGACCTCCTGGATATGCGGGCGCAGGTCCTTCGCGCCCAGAGCGCAGTTGAACCCGATTGAGAGAGGCCGGGCATGGGCGACGGAGTACCAGAAGGCCTCGGGTGTTTGTCCCGAGAGCGTGCGCCCGCTGGCGTCGGTGATCGTTCCGGAGATCATGACCGGCATGCGGAGGCCTTCCCGCTCGAAGAAGTCCTCGACCGCGTAGATGGCCGCCTTGGCCTTGAGCGTGTCGAAGACGGTCTCGATCAGAAGGATATCCACGCCGCCCTCGACCAGACCCGAGATTGAATCGAGATAGGTCTTCTTCAGTTCATCGAAGGAGACGTTACGGAAGCCTGGATTGTTGACGTCGGGAGAGAGTGTCGCGGTGCGATTCGTCGGGCCAAGCACTCCGGCAACGAAGCGCGGACGCTCTTCCGTTGAGAGCTCGTCAGCGGCCGCGCGGGCAAGTGCGGCGGCGGCGCGGCTGACGGGAATGACCTGATCTTCGAGAGCGTAATCGGCAAGGGAGATGGAGGTTGCGTTGAAGGTGTTTGTCTCGATGATGTCCGCGCCCGCCTTGAGGTAGGCGGCATGGATATCGCGGATGATCTCGGGGCGGGTCAGGCAGAGCAGGTCATTACAGCCCTTCAGGTTCTTGTCGTGGTCGGCAAAGACGTCGCCCCGATAATCCTCTTCCGTAGGGTTATGCCTTTGGATCATCGTGCCCATGGCGCCGTCGAGGATCAGGATGCGTTTCTTGAGTTCGCTGTCGAGGTACCGTGTCACCTCGTCACAGCGGGATTTAGCGTAAGAATAAGTCATGTATCGATCGCGATTTCGTTCCTTTCCGTGGAATGAATGCCATCCCCCACGCCAAGGCTAACGGAATATCCGTTTGAAGTCGATCTTTTCGGAGGCGAGGACGAAGGCGGTGGGAGGGAAGCCATTGGTCTTGCACAGAAGAGATTCGTAGTAGGCGCTGTAGTCTTCATCGGTGGCGTCCGGCGCCGGTTCGCCGAGTCCGAGAAAGACGAGACGCGCGCCCCGCGAGGCCTTGCCGATCGTCTCAAAGACCTCGCCTTCCGTATGCGTAACGACGGAGACTCGGGCGTTAATGCGCGTGTTCCGGACCATCTCCTCCAGACTCTCGCGCGCATCGGTCGGGTCCTCGGCGCCGCGGATGATTGTTTTGAGTTCAAGTGTTGCGCCTTCCCATTCGGGACTGGTGCTGAGCAGCCAGGCCAGCGCGAGCATGAGGCCGGCGTTGTTCTTTTTGCGGCCCCACCAGACGTCGATACGTCCGGCGGAACCAGTCGGAACCGTCTCGAGCGACTCGCGCATGATGATGACGTTACGTTGATTCCGGTGGGCCTTGCGGATGATGCGCGAGAATGCGATGAAACTCTCAGGATTCTCCGTTTCCCCAAGAAGGATCGTGTCGGGCACGAGCGTGCCGATGCCGTAGTTATTGATCAGATCGACGGTTCCTTGCATGACGTCCTGTGTAACTGATAGGACATTCAATTCCGGCGCCATGATCACAATGGTATCGGATTGGGTGGATTCAAGCACTGTAGGAAGGG
>RFFU01000037.1 GCA_003697085.1 Candidatus Hydrogenedentota bacterium | reverse complement strand
AGATCGAGGAGGAGGGGGAGGAGCGTGAGCACGGTTGCGCCGGCGAGGGTAAGGCCGAGTCCGGCGCAGAGACCGAGTTGCCTTACGGCCGGGATTGCGCTGATCGCAAGGGAGCCGAAGCCGACGGCGGTCGTGCCGAAGCAGAGCGCGGTGGCGCGCCATTTCGTCCTTCGGAGATTTTCGTCCGAGGCGATTTCATGGGCCGCGAGAATATGGATCGATCCCGTGAGGGCTATGACGGCGGAAAGCACCGGGACGAGCACGAGAAGGAGATGCATGGGGAAACGAAAGAGAAGGATGGGAAGAACGGCATTGGCGATGGCGACAAGGACCGTCAGAAGAAGGGGAACGGCGCGGCGTGGACTTCGCGCGCGGAATCCGACGATCAGAAGCGCCCCCAGAAAAGCCAGCGGAATGACGGTTCGCCGGAGTTGTTCGGCGGCCCGGGTCAGGTAAGCATTGACGAAGGTTTCTCCGCCGAACGTCACCGATATTCCCGAATCTTCGAGGGGTTTGGCGAGCGCTTCGAGAGCCTTCAGAAATCGATTTGTATCGAAATGTGTCCTGTCGAGCCGGAGCAGGCCGTTGAAGACCCGGCCGTCGCGGTCCCCGAGAATTCCTCCCGTAACGATCGGGTTCCGCATAAAGGGAGGAAGCGAGAAGAGGGAGATCGCGGTATCGATTTCGGGGCGTTTTTCGAGAGCCGAGAAGAAATCCTGCAGAGTCTCGCGTTGGGGGGGCGAGATCGGAGAATCGGAACGGCAGGAGACGACGAGGACCCGTTCGGTGCCGAAGTGAGAGCGGTAAATTCGCCGACTGGTTTCAACCGCGGGATCCGGCGGAACGAAGAGTTCGAGATCGTTGGAGTCGCGGAGATTCCGGGCGAAGGAGATGGAGAGAAGAGCGGTCGCGATGAGAACGGCGCTTGCGATCGCGGGGAGGAGATTCTTTTCGAAGAAGGTTGTCCCGTTCATTCGGGGTCGACGGGAAAAAGAATTATGGTGCGGTCAAACGCGCGTGAGGAGCAAGGCGCTGCGGATGAGGTCGCGATTGAGGCGGGCGATGAATTCCGTCGAGATTTCCTTCGGGCAGACGGCCTGGCATTCGCCGTGGTTCGTGCAGGAGCCGAACCCCTCGGCATCCATCGCCGCGATCATCTTCTTGACGCGCTGCATACGTTCGGGCTGTCCCTGCGGCATCAAGCCCAGGTGGGAGACCTTGGCGGCCGTAAAGAGCATGGCGCTGGCGTTGGGACAGGCCGCAACGCAGGCGCCGCAACCGATGCAAGCCGCCGCGTCCATCGCCTTCTCCGCCGTATCCTTGGGAACGGGATGGATGTTTGCTTCCGGGGCGGAGCCGGTATTGACGGAAATGTATCCGCCGGCCTGTATAACGCGATCCAGAGCCGAGCGATCGACGATGAGATCCTTGATGACGGGAAAGGCCTTCGCCCGCCACGGCTCCAGCGTCAGTTCCGCTCCGTCCTGAAAATGGCGCATATGGAGTTGGCAGAGTGTCGTTCCTTTTTCCGGTCCGTGCGCAATACCGTTGATCAAAAAGCCGCACATTCCGCAGATCCCCTCGCGGCAGTCGTGGTCGAACGCCACCGGTTCTTTTCCCTCAAGAGTCAGTTTTTCATTGAGGACGTCGAGCATTTCCAAAAAGGACATATGTTCGTTGACGGAATCGAGATCGTAGGTTTCGAAACGCCCGGCGGCTTCACGGGACTCTTGCCGCCAGACCTTCAGGCGGATCCGCATCTTACTTGTAACTCCTTTGTGATGGTTTTACGTATTCGAACTTCAGATTTTCCTTGTGACGGACCGGAGGCTTTTCATCACCGGCGAATTCCCAGACGGCTGTGTGGGCGAAGTCCTCGTCGTTGCGGCGGCATTCCCCTTCTTCCGTCTGGTATTCCTCCCGGAAATGGCAGCCGCAGGATTCCTCACGTTCGAGAGCATCCCGGCAGAGAAGTTCAGCCATCTCGAGGAAATCCGCGACCCGCCCGGCTTTTTCCAAGGCTTGATTGAGCGTTTCCGCTGAACCGGGAACCTTGACGTCCTTCCAAAAGGCCGCTCGAATCTCAGGAATCCGTTTCAAGGCTTCCTCGAGCCCCTGGCGATTCCGGGCCATGCCGCAGTGTTGCCAGAGCACCATTCCGAGTTCGCGGTGAAAGGAGTCGACGGTACGAGATCCGTTGATGCTCAAGAGGCGGCGGATACGATCCTCGACCTCTCGTTCCGCCGAAAGGAATTCGGGATCGTCGGGAGTCGCCTCCGAATGACCCGCCGTTGCGAGAAAGTTCGGGACGGAATAGGGAAGAACGAAGTATCCGTCGGCCAGGCCTTGCATCAACGCGCTGGCCCCCAATCGATTGGCCCCGTGATCCGAGAAGTTCGCTTCTCCGGCGACAAAGAGTCCGTCGATCGTGGACATCAAGTCATAATCCACCCAAAGCCCGCCCATCGTGTAATGCACGGCCGGATAGATACGCATCGGGGTCCGATAAGGGTTCTCACCGGTAATCTTTTCATACATATGGAAAAGATTTCCGTAACGCTGGCGGATCGTCTCTTCCCCCAGCCGTTCAATCGCCTCGGAGAAATCGAGATAGACGCCGAAGCCGGATTCCCCGACGCCATGCCCGGCATCGCAGACGACCTTGGCGGCCCGGGATGCGACATCGCGGGGAACGAGGTTTCCGAAGGCCGGATAGCGGCGTTCGAGATAGTAATCGCGCTCTTCCTCTGGAATCTCGTTCGGGGGGCGCTTGTCGCCCTTCTTCTTGGGAACCCAGACTCGGCCGTCGTTCCGCAAGGACTCGCTCATCAATGTCAGTTTGGATTGATAGTCTCCGGAGACGGGGATGCACGTCGGGTGAATCTGCGTGAAGCATGGATTGGCGAAGAAGGCGCCGCGGCGGAAGGAGCGCCACGCGGCGCTGGCGTTGCAACCCTTTGCGTTCGTGGAAAGGAAGAAGATGTTGCCGTAGCCTCCGGAAGCCAAAACGACGACGTCACCGGCGTGACGGGTGATTTCACCGGTGATCATATTTCGCGCGATGATACCCACGGCGCGGTTCTTCTCCACGACGAGGTCCAGCATCTCGGTTCGCGGAAAGATTGTGACCGTGCCCGCGGCGACCTGCCGCGAAAGAGCCTGATAGGCGCCGAGAAGGAGTTGCTGCCCGGTCTGGCCGCGGGCGTAGAAGGTTCGCGATACCTGGGCTCCTCCGAAGGAACGATTCGCCAGCGTTCCTCCGTATTCGCGGGCGAACGGCACCCCCTGAGCGACGCACTGATCGATGATGTTGTTACTGACCTGCGCGAGCCGATAGACGTTCGACTCCCGCGCGCGGAAATCTCCGCCTTTAACGGTGTCATAAAAGAGACGGAAGATGCTGTCGTTGTCGTTTTGATAGTTCTTGGCGGCGTTGATACCGCCCTGGGCGGCGATCGAGTGGGCCCGGCGCGCCGAATCCTGGTAGCAGAAGACCTTGATACGGTAGCCGAGTTCTCCCAGCGAGGCGGCGGCGGAAGCCCCGGCCAACCCGGATCCGATGACAATGACCGTGTATTTCCGCCGGTTGGAGGGATTGACGAGTTTGTACTCGAAACGGCGCCTCTCCCAGCGCGTCTCGATCGGACCATCGGGGGCCGTGGCGCGGATCTTCTCGCTCATCGGACCACTCCCGTCAGAACCGCCAGCGGAATAGAGGCATACCCGAGGCCGATCAAGACCGCCAGGATGCGGGCTGCCTTTTTCTTGGCGCAGTCGATTTCCGGGGCGCTCAATCCCAAGGTGTGAAGCAGGCTCCATGCTCCGTGGTAAAGGTGAGCGCAAAGGCAGGCGACTCCCACGAGGTAGATCCCCGCGATGGCCGGGTTCTGGAATCCGCGAACGACATTTCCATAGACGTCATTCGGATCGAAGCGTGGTCCGACGACACCGAACGTCAGGTGCAAAAGATGCCAAAGGAGAAAGAAGAAGATGGCCGCGCCGCCGTAGATCATCGTCCGAGCGGCGATTGTCGTCTCGATCGGGAGATAGATTGTGTAGCCTTCCTCCCGCGCAGAACGGTTTTTGAGCCAGAGTCGCGCCGCGGCCACGATGTGAACAAAGAAACAAAAGAGGAGAACGATTCGCGCCGGCCAGAGAAATTTCGGATGTTCGTGCAGAAAGTGCGCATATTCGTTCATATGTTCCCGTCCGGCGAAGATGAGCAGATTACCGGAGAGGTGGCCGAGAATAAAGAGAAACAAGATGAGCCCTGTTACGGCCATCAAAACCTTCTGCCCAACCGTTGTTTGAGTCAACGTCTTGATCATTCGAACGGCCATATCCTCTGCGAAGAATTCTTCGACTGGCTTTCCCGGCGGGTTCGCGGCCGGACTGTTTCCGCACATCACCAGCAAACTTGCTCCTGTTAAACACCTCTTGCGACGAGAATGCAACACTTTTTCACGAGAAAATTGAGTTTCCGGTTGCTCTGGTTAGGAAAGCGGTTTATAAGGAAAGGGAGTTTGCGATGAA
The DNA here is from genome assembly GCA_003697085.1 of Candidatus Hydrogenedentota bacterium. GTDB lineage: Bacteria > UBA8481 > UBA8481 > UBA8481 > J006 > J006. The sequence continues at coordinate 60,576 of RFFU01000037.1, read as the reverse complement.
AATTCACGAATACCAGGCGAAGGCGTTGTTGAAGGAATTCGGTGCCGCGGTGCCTCGCGGCCGCGCGGTCGATTCGGTCGAGGAGGCCGTGGAAGCGTGGCGGGAACTCGGACGACCTCGCGTCGCGGTCAAGGCGCAGATTCATGCCGGAGGCCGGGGCAAGGGCGGAGGAATCAAACTGGCGGAGACTGAGGAGGACGTCCGCTCCGCGGCGGACTCGATCCTGGGAATGACACTGGTCACGCACCAAACCGGCCCGGAAGGCCGTCTCGTCAAGAAGGTTTTGATCGAGGAAGCGGTCGCGATCGAGAAGGAATTTTACGCCGCGGTGACGCTGGACCGAGCCCGCGGATGCCCGATTCTGATGGCGTCGCGGGAGGGGGGGATGGAGATCGAGGAAGTTGCCGCGCGGAATCCGGAGGCGATTCTCAAGGTCGCGCTTCATCCTCTGGCGGGGATCCGTCCGTTCGAGGCCAGGAGCCTGGCTTTCGCGCTCGGACTCCATCGATTCAAGAAAGCCGAAGTGCTCAAGGAAGGGATTCGTACTTTGACGGCGCTGGCGCGCCTCTTTCTCGAGAAGGATGCGTCGCTGGTGGAGGTGAATCCGCTGGCGGTTTTGGAGGACGGGCGGGTCGTCGCCGCGGACGGCAAGGTCAATTTCGACGATTCGGCTCTCTTTCGACATCCGGAGATCGAGGCTTTGCGGGACGAAGCCGAGGAGGAGCCGGCGGAGCGCGAAGCGCGTTCGGCGGGCCTTTCCTATGTGAAACTCGACGGCACCATCGGATGTATGGTCAACGGAGCCGGTCTGGCGATGGCGACGATGGACATCGTGAAGCATTTCGGAGCCGAACCCGCGAATTTCCTCGATGTCGGCGGAAGCGCGAAGCGGAAGCGGGTAGCCAAGGCCCTCGAGATTATCCTGGCCGATCCGAACGTGAAGGGCATCTTCATCAATATCTTCGGCGGCATCGTTCGGTGTGACGAGGTGGCGCACGGAATCGTGGCGGCGAAGAAGGAATTGGGGATCGAGGTTCCGGTGACGATCCGCCTGACGGGGACGAACGAAGAAGAAGGACGGCGGATTCTCGAGGAAGCCGGGTTCGCCGTGGGGAAGAGTCTCAACGAAGCCGCCGAAAAGGCGGTGGCGGTGTTGAAATGAGCATTCTCGTCGGGAAAGAGACGCGGTTGGTCGTGCAGGGAATGACCGGCCGGGAAGGGGGGTTCCACGCGGAACGGATGATCGAGTACGGGACGAATGTCGTGGCCGGAGTCACACCGGGGAAAGGCGGAACGACCCACCTGGATCGTCCGATCTTCGATACAGTCGAGGAAGCGGTCCGCGAGGAGGGGGCGAACACGAGTGTGATCTACGTTCCGGCCGCCTTCGCCGCGGATGCGGTGATGGAAGCGGCGGCGGCGGGGATTTCTCTCGTGATCTGTATCACGGAAGGAATCCCCGCGCTCGATATGATGAAGGTCCACGCCTTGCTTCCGGCGGGAGTGCGCGTCATCGGACCGAACTGTCCGGGCGTGATCACCCCGCGCGAAAAGGCGAAGGTCGGAATTATGCCGGGACATATCCATGCTCCGGGGCGCGTCGGAGTGATCTCCCGTTCGGGAACGCTGACCTACGAAGTGGTCTGGGCTTTGACGGAATCCGGGTTGGGGCAGACGACGGCCGTGGGGATCGGCGGAGATCCGCTCCCAGGAACGCGCTTCGTCGATGCTTTGGAACTCTTCCGCAACGACGAGGAGACGGAGGCGGTGGTGATGATCGGTGAGATCGGCGGAACGGACGAGGAGGCCGCGGCGGAGCTGGTGGCGGGAGGGTATCCGAAACCGGTCGTGGGGTTCATTGCGGGCAGGACCGCTCCGCCGGGAAAGCGTATGGGACACGCCGGAGCGATTATCGCCGGTGGAAAGGGGACGGCGGCGGAGAAGATCGAAGCCCTCAACAAGGCCGGCATTCCCGTGGCGGATCTTCCAGGGGAAATTCCGCGTCTGATTCGGGACCGCATCGGCGGTTGATCCCCCGATGCCGCGGGGCGACCGTTCCGGGAGCGGTTATCGTCTGAAATACGGCGGGAACGAATACGGTCCCTTTTCGCGCGAAGAAATTCAACGCTATATCAATCTTCGGGGTGAGGAATCATTTCGATCCGCCGATGCCGTTTTCGATCCGACTTGCGGTTCCTGGATCGGCGTCTTCGAATGGTTGAAGGAAGGGAGCCGGGAGGAATCCGCTCCGGAGATCTTCGCGGGCGTCACCGTCTCGTCGGCGTATCAGAAGGTGACGATCGCGGGAGTGATCCTCTTTCTCTTCTGGGGGCTGGCGATGATCGCGGTGCGGCTGGATACGGGACATTGGCCCGGTGCAAATGCTCCGCGTCACCATAATCCGGTGCCGGTCGGCATCGAGCCGGACAACGGAAAACGCGGAAGTGAAAGAACCACGGAAGACACGGAACAACACGGAGGAGGACGAACCACGGAACGCACGGAATAGCACGAAAGAGGAGGAACCACGGAAGACACGGGAGAAGAGAAAGTCAAAAGTCAAAAAGGAAAAGGGAAAAGGCAAAAGGAAGAAGGCAAAAGGGAAAAGGAAACGGAAGGTTTGGAGCGAAGACTCTCTTGTCTGCGGATTGCCGATCCGTCCGTGGTGTCATTCCGAGGAGGGCGCAGCCCGACGAGGAATCCCCCAAGATTGCTGACAACCGCCCCGCTCTCCCTCGCCCCTCGGGGGAGAGGGTTGGGGTGAGGGGGGCGTATTGGCACCACGGCGGGATACCCTGCGGCGGGGATTCCTCGCGGAGCCTGTCCCGAGCGAATGCGAGGGGCTCGGAATGACAACGCGGGCACCAATCGGCCCCGCAGGTTGGAGAACCTGCGCTCCACGTCGGCCGTATTATGGAACGTAGACACTCTTGTCTGCGGAGAAGCGCTCCAGTGTTTTGACGCATGCGACAGAGATAGTGATCGACGGCCGGGACTTTCGTCACGTTCTCGGTGGAGAGATTTGAGTCGGGCACGGGATTTGCCGATAAGAATGGTTATGAATCGGTTTTGGAAAAGGGATAAGGGAGTTGGAAAGGCGGCCCAGCGCCGCCCGCTCGCCTTTCCCGCGGTCCACGGCGCGCGGCTTTTTCTCATTCTCTTTTTCACTCTCGCGACCTCGCAACAGGTCGTGGCCGGTGAGATTTTCGGCGTCCAAGTGAGTGCGTTTCAGAATGCGGACTCCGCCTTGGAAATAAGGGCGGTCCTCCAAAACGCCGGTTATGCCGCCTACATCGCCTTGGCGGACAGCCTCTATCGCGTTCGTGTCGGGCCGTTCTCGAGTCGGAGCGAGGCGATGATTCAGGCGCGGCGCCTCTGGCCGTTTCTCGTCGGACGGTTCACTCCCGGCTCGTTCGGAAAACCGTGGGTCGTCAACGAGACGAAGTTGGAGGGAACGCGATCGCCGGATCGATCGGCGGATAAGAATAGGATCGCGCCCTCGACGGCGACGGCCGTCCTTCCGGAATCGCCGGGGAAAGAAGCGGAAATCTCGGCGCCGACTCTCGTTTCAGCGATCCTTCGGATTGCGAGAAATTTCCTCGGAGCGCCTTATCGGTGGGGAGGGGCGGGACCAGAGGCTTTCGATTGTTCCGGATTCACTTCTCTGGTCTATAAAAAGGCGGGCGTGATGCTGCCGCGCAAGGCTCAGGATCAGTTTACCGTGGGGAGATCGGTCGCGCGGGAAGACCTCGAACCCGGGGACCTGGTCTTTTTCGAGACGTACGCTCCGGGCCCCAGCCATGTGGGGATTTACGTGGGCGAAGGCCGGTTCATTCATGCCTCGAGCGGCGCGGGGCGGGTCATCGAAACCTCGTTGACGCGGCCGTATTACGCGCGGCGGTATTTGGGCGCAAGGAGGGTCCTGTCGGAAACAGAGCGAGACGATTCCCTGTACGTGATCAGCCGGTTGCCGGCGAAAGAGAAGGAGACGCGGCCGGAATTCCCGGCACTTCCCTGATCATCTCTGCCGGGGCCTCCCGCGATCGGGTTCTGGAAAGGAAGAACATCAGCGGAAAAAAGAATGCTGTGCGACTGCGGGAAAGGTCATCGCGATAAGGAGAAATCCTAGAAGAAGTAGAAGGAATCTTCCGGCGGGTTTGCACCGTTCGTAGAGATTGAAGGCGAAACGGTACATGACGTACGCCTCGACGCCGAAGACCGGAAAACCCACATATCCCGCGACCGGCATCTCGAAGACCTTCCAATGTCCGATTACGGGAACTGTGTAGATCCATTTCGTCGTCGCGAAATAATTGAGGCTTTCCCAAAGAAAACCGCAGAGAAAACCCGAGCCGAGGAGGCGAAGAAAGAGGCCCGGCCGGCCCTCGGAAGCTTGCCGAAGAATGGAGTGAGGATCGCGCATCCGGTAGTTCCAGGGTTCGAGCAGGAAGGTGAACCCTCCCCAGACGAAGGGAAAGAAGAGTTCGGGCTGGGTGAGCGGGAGAATGGTCAACGTCCAGCCGAGAACGACGAGGAGTGAAAGGAAATTCTCCGTGAGATCGAAACGCCTCGTTTCAAGACACGCGAAGGCGTGCAGACCTGACAGAAGATTCTCGAACGCCAGAATCGCGGGCATCACCGTTGCGAAGGAAAGGAATGTATTCGGCATCCAAATCCACGGATTTTCCGGAACGGCGACGTAATGCCAGTTGGCGATGAGAACGTCGTAAAGTTCGAAGATGCCCCAGAGAGCGGCGGAGAAGAAACAGAGGGCGGCGTTGCGCCGGGAGAGGATCGGCCGGGAGAACGCGGTCGCCCATCCGTATCTTCGGCAGAGTGATTCAAGAAAGCCGATGAGGGACCACCAGCCGAGAGGATACGCGTAGGTTTGGACGAAGGGGATCTTGAGGGCAAGCCCGGCGACGACGGCCAGAAATGCGATGGCAAAGAGGAGGATCATCACGGGAAGGATAGCGATCGGAAGAACGTGCGAAAACGAAAAAAGGAAAAAGAGGGAAGGGAAAGGAAGAAATCAAAAGGAAAAAGTCAAAAGGAAAAAGGCAAAAGGCAAAGGGCAAAAGGGAACAGAAGATTTGGAGCGCAGTCCCCTGTTCGCGGCGGGGATTCCTCGCGGAGCCTGTGCCGAGCGAATGCGAGGGGCTCGGAATGACAACGCGGGCGTCGATCCGACCCGGACGGCGATCGCAGGCCTATTATTCCATCCGCGTGTTCGGTGGCTTCAGTTTCAGGTGAGGTTTCGGATATCGAGCGAGAAAAGGGCGAAAGCCAGGATTGCCGGAAGAAGAACCGCGCCTGCGAGCGCGGCGTTCACTCCCGAGACGGGAATGAGGAGAACGCCGAAGAGAAGGGCTCCGAGCGCGGCGCCGAGGTTATCTGCGCTCTCGGCGCCCGCCGCCGCCAGCGCCACCGCGGCCCTTTGGCCCCTCTCTTTTGCTGCCGACGTTCCTTCTTCACCTCCATCCCGCGGGCCTTTTTTCTCCGCCGCCAACAGCCCCGCGATCGGAAATTGAAAACCGGTTACGACTGCCGTGGAGAAGAGCAGAAATCCGTACCAGACGGTCCAACACGGAGAGCCGGAGGGGAAGGGAGAGAAGAATTCGCCGAGGCCGAGCAGCACGGGAGGAAACGGCAGGAGCGTTTCGGAGAGGGCGAGCCGGTGGAAGAGGGAACGGGAGGAAGGAACGAAGCGATGGGCGAGAAGGCTTCCGGAAGCCAGGCCCGCCATAAAGAGCGCGTTGAGGAGGCCGAGTTCGCGGTAGAGGATACCGCGTCGAGCCTGGAAGGAGTAGAGAACGAGGAAATAGAGTCCCATCGAGAGAAGCCCGGAAGAGAAGAGTATCGTGACCGCGACGTACCGGCGCGGAATTGGTTTTTCGTTCCGGGAGATTCGCGCGAAGGGGAGCGGAATCCGCCAAGAAAGAAGAATCAGTCCGGCGATAAGCGGCAGAAGAAGCCAGGAGGTACGGAACCGGGAGAGAAGAGCGAGGATGCGGGAGAGAGCGCGATCGTTGGTGAAATGCGCCCAGACGCTGAGTCCGAAGAAGTAGGAGATGGGATGAAGGAGGGTATTGGGGGCGACGAGTGCGGCACGACGGTCGAGGATGCGGCGGAGGAATCGCGCGCGCTCGGGACGGTACATCGTGAAGAGATGTTCCGCGGAGAAATAGTCGGAACGAAAACCCGTGTGGGGGAACCGAGGGGCGAGGCGTTCGGGGCTGTCGGAGAGAAGCCCCGGTCGTGAAGCCGCGAAGACCCAGAGAGTTTCCCCTGGTGAGACGGCGGTCACCGGAAAGACCTCGCGGATCGCCCGCCAGAGGCTGCCGAGATAGCGGGCGAAATCCTCGCCCAGAAATTCCATGGAAGAGGTGAGGCGAAAGGCGAGGACGCCGTCCGGTCGAAGGATCCTTCGAACCTGAAGAAAGAAATCGCGTGTGAAGTAACGATTCGTCGAAGCGGAGATCGGATCGCCGACGAGACAGGCGACGAGGTCATAGCGTTTTCGGGTATGAGAGAGGAAGGAGATACCGTCGGCGGAGAAAAGGCGATAACGCGTGTCGTTCGGAAGCCGCGCGGCGGGGTAGGAGGCCAGGCGGCGCACGAGAAAGGGATCGAGTTCGACGTGATCGAGCCTTCGGATCCCCGAGCGTAGCAGCGCCTTCGCGACGCCGGTCGAGGCGTGTCCGAGAAGGAGAACCGATTCCGCGTCGGGCTTCTGGGAAAGGATCAAACCGGCGGCGACGTCGTTGGAAGCCTCGTCCGGCAGGATTCCAAGGATGATTCCGTTCGTCGAAAGAACGATTTCGTCGGGCACGCCGCCGAGCGCGACGGATTGGAACGGGGTCTCGAAGGTCTCGAGGAACGGGCTCGAGTCCGATATCTCGTTCCAGCGAAGCCGCTCGAACTCCGCTCGGCTCGAAAAGAGAAGGATCGAGAATCCGAAAAGGAGAAGCGCGGAGAGGAGGCGCCTCTTCGAGAAGGCTCCGACCGCGATGCCGCCCGCCGCGACCGCCAAGACGACCGAGGAAGGGAGGGTTACGAGAAGGAAGGTGAAGAGGATGCCTCCCGCTGTCGCTCCGGCTGATTCCCAGAGAAAGGCTTTCGAGACGGGAAGCAGTGTTGCCGAGGGAAACACCTCGGGACGGGACAAAGTTCCGCCGGGAGAATCGATGCGGAAGGAATCAAGACGATGAGCGCCGTTGCGGTGGGAGTCGGATGAGGCGAGACCTCCGGCGAAACCGACGCCACAGAAGGCCGCGCAGAGAAAGAAGGTTGGAAGAAGGAGGAAAAGGAGGGCGTGGAGGGGAGGAAGGATACCGGGGTCGAGGGAGAGGATACGGTGTGCGTTACGGAAGAGAAGAAGGGAAGCGGCGGCGAGAAAAACCTGAAGAGTCGCGGCGACGGGGGGGCCGAAGAAGGGGAGAAACCGGCTTCCAGAAGTATCGGCTCGTTGGGCGACGAAGAGACCGCCGACGGAGAGGCCGAGAAGCCAGGCGGTCATCGACGGTGCCAGAACGATCTCCGCTCCTCGGAACGCCACCAAAACCTCGCGCAACAGAACGACCTGCACGAGGAGAGAGACGAATCCGAGAAGAAAGTAGTCGGAATGGGGAAAGGGGTCCTTGCCCTTCATGAGATTTTGCAGGCCGAGGCGGGAGGTTGATGATCGAAACCGGTCCGAAAATCGCGATGTGCCGCGGCCGTCGATCGCGCGCTCTCGTGCCGAACGGGTTTTTCGGACGGATGCGGAGAAGGGAAGATACGGATCGCGGCCGGTCCGTCCACCGGACACATCGTCTCACAGATGCCGCATCCGATGCAGTCCTTCTCGACGACCTTCGGCGCGCGCACCGCTTTGACGGTTCCTTTCACTGTGATCTTTTCGTGGGAAAGTTTGATGGCCTTGGTCGGGGTCGGACAGAACTCCTCGCAGACGACGCACGGCTCCCCCTCGTGCCAAGGGATACAGCGGTGTTTATCGATGCGCGCGAGTCCGAGCACGGCTTTTTGTTTTTCCACGAGGGAAAGGTTCGGGATGGCGCCGGTTGGACAGACCTTTCCGCAGTCATTGCAGGTATATTCACAGTAACCGGTGCGGGGCACCAGCCGCGGAGCCCAGAGCCCGGAGAGGCCGGTTTCGAAACCGGTCGGTCGCAAGCCGGCGGAGGGACAGACGCGCACGCATTCCGCGCAACGGATGCAACGCGAGAGGAATTCTCTTTCGGAGGCGACTCCGGGGGGGCGGATCACCCCGGGATTCTCATCGGAAGAGGGTTTCAAGAGCGGGCCGATCACGAAGCCGGCGATCGTTCCCGCGAAGAGACCGCGTCGTGTCAGAGCGACGTTTCGTTTCGGATCCAGGAGAGGTTCGTCTCGTTCGGAGGCGGGAGAGTAACGAATGGCGTTCTCGGGGCATTCCGTTCCGCATTCCATGCAGAGCAAGCATTCGGGGGCCTCGGTGGTTCGGCCGGAACGGGCTATGGCGCGCGGTGGACATTTGACGGTACACCGCCCGCATTCGGTACAAAGGTCGGAATACACGAGACGGCGATAGCGGGGCTTGGGGGAGAGAAGGCCGAGGAGTGCTCCGAGCGGGCAGACGAAACGGCACCAGGCGCGGGAACCAAGGAAGGAGAGAAGAAGCACGAAGAGGAAGAAGGCTGCGACAAGGAAGGTGTCGTGAAGGGGAAAAGGTTCCTCGAGAAGAAACCGTCTTCGAAAGAATTCATCGGCGAAGGAGAACGTGCGACCGGTCAAGGGATTTTTGTGAAGGAGGAAGAGGAGGTGGTCGAGACCGGGAAGAAAGACGTTGGTTGTGGTACGGACGAAGAGGGAGAGCGGATCGAACCAACCGGCGAGACCGATTCCGAAGGCGGCGGCGAGGAGAACGAGGGCGAGGATGAAGAACTTGAAGGTGCGTGGGAGAGAGTGGGCATCGAGACGTTGAGGGCGGCGCAAGCGGCGGATACGAAGGAAGCGGCGAAGCGCGGTGTCCCAAAGGTCGAGGAAGGCTCCGACGGGGCAGGCCCACCCGCAGAAGACGCGGCCCGCGACAAGAGCCGAGAGGATGAGCAGGAGGGAGGGAAGGAAGAAAGAGACGATTCCTCCGGAGAGAAAGGTCGTCAGAGCGAGAAGAGGTGAGAAACGAACGAGAAGATTGGGGTTCCAGTCGGGAAGCGGGAAGACGGTTTCGAGAACGGCGAAGCAAGCGGCGGCGAAGAAGGCCGCCTGAACGAAGGGGCGGAACCGGCCCGGAGACGGTCGGGCGTCGCCGGAATCAGAGGGATTCTTCAAGGCGCGGCAAGGGAGCGACCAGTTTTCGTTTCCGAGCCTCGGTAAGCAGGGGAACCTCGTCCGGGCCGGCTTCGAGAATTTCCGCTCCGAAGGATTCGATCGCAAACGGATCGGGTGAGGCCGCGACGAGATTCATTCGGCGGACATCGTCGAGACGTCCCCCTTGGGGACCGTGATTCATCAGGATGCGAGTAGCGTCGAGAAGCGTCACCTCGGGAACGAGAATCTTCTGGAGCGCCAGGAGGGACGGGGGAAGGACCTTGTGCCAATCGCCCCGGTCGTCGCCGATCAATCCCATAAGGTTCTTGACACCGAGTGAGACGCGGGAGAGGGAGTGATGCTTGGCGACGGGGAGGTTGATGATCACGTCGGCTTCGAGCGCGGCGCGCGCGATCGGCCATTCCGGAAACGGAGCGGGCTGTGGAAGAGGAATCCGGACCATATCGGCGGAGGAGAGGTGCTGCACCTCGGCTCCGGCCTTCCGTGCCGCGGCGGCGATGCCGGAAAGGGCGTAGGAGCGCCGGGCGTTGTTGCAGGTGTTGTCGAGAACGAGGATCTTCGCCGCGCGGCATTCGCGGCAGAGACGAACGACGCCGCCGACCACTTCGGGATGCGTCGTCGCCGCCTGTTCGGGCCGCCGAGCCCAGCTCATGTTAGGCTTGATGAGGACGGTCATTCCGGGAGATATGATTCGTTCCAGTCCCCCCAGCGCCGAGAAAGCCGCGCGGACCTGCGCCGGGATATCGGTTCCGCGGACGACAGCCAAGACCTTCTTCAAGCCGGTTCTGGGGCGGCGACGGAGAGGCAGGCCGTTGGGGGCGGCCGGCGCGGCGCGGCCGCATCCGGCGGTCAACGCTGCCGCGACGAGTAAGGTCTCCGACAGAAATTCACGACGGCTCCAATTCGATACGCGATAGGATTCTTCGCGGAATTTCATCGAGAGGACTCCGAACCCAGCCCGAGGACCGCTCGGGCGATTTCGCTCATTCCCGCGTACACTTCGTCGCGGTCGTCGAAACCTTGAATCCGGGTGTAGTACTGTCCGCGCCGGGCCGCAATCATTTGCGGTCCCTGGTAGGCTTCGGTTCCGAAGGGAAGCCTCTGGTCGTCCGGAGCCGCGTCTCGCGTCAGGGCTCCGTGCGCGGCGGCCGGAGACGTCATCTCGAACCGCATCACCTCGAGTTCGAAGCCGCCGGGATGAGAATAGACGGCATAATCGGCCTTGCGAAAACCAAGCGAAAGGTAGGCGTCGGCGGCTCCGTCGATGAGTTCGCTAAGGGATTCGCTCTCGAACGTGCGTCTTTCCGAGATCGTCCAGGAACCGACCTTTTCGGGAAGAGCCGGGAGCGCGGGGACCGAGTCCGATTCTTCCTGAACCGCGGGGAACGAGGTCGTGGCGGCGCGGAGCGAAGACGCGGAAGAGGAACGGGAAGACGGCGAGGTGGAACCTCCGCATCCGGAAACGGCTGTTGAGAAGACGAGTGTCAGCAAGAGCGTCCGGAATCTCGAAAAGGGGAATCCGCTCGAGTGGAGAGGAATCTGTATCGGGCGAGGCGACGACAGGAGGGTGTGTTTTTTATGGAAAGAGAAGCGAAAAACGGCACCGCAGCGGTTCGTTTTCAACACGATCCGTGGCATACTTTCCTCCCTCCTTCCTCTATGGAAAATCATAAACGAGGATGGGAATGGAAGAAAGGGAGGGATTCGTCCGCCGCCGCCGATCCGTGGGGAGGAGAGCACGGTGTTCTCTTTCCGGAAAGTTTTTCTTTCAGAAGGGTGATTCGGTTATAATGGAGTTTCAAAAGGAGAAGATGAAACGAGGCCAAATCGTTCCTCGAAGCCGTCGAGGCGGGGCGCTGTCCCGGCGGGAGCAAGGCTGGGGGGCGAGAGGAAAACGACCAAGGGAGAGAAGAAGGAGACTCTGCTTGCCGTTGGATATTACCATTGTCGCGCCGGGGAATAATAAGGTTATCTATCAGGAATTGGCGGGGTCGTATGCTGCGATAGAACCTCCGATTTGGGCCGGCCTTCTGGCAAGCGGGCTTCGGAATTCGGGTTATTCTGTTCGCATCATTGATCAGGAGGCTGAAGGAAAGACGAGCGAGGAGATCGTTCGGGACGTATCTGAAGAGCCGTCCCGAATGGTCGCCGTCGTCGTTTACGGCCAACAGCCGTCCGCCTCGACGCAGAATATGACGGCGGCTCAGGAGGTTTGCCGTGCCTTGAAGGAGGAGAACGCGGCCAGACCCGTCGTGATCCTCGGCGGACATCCCTCGGCGCTGCCGAAGCGGACTTTGCGGGAGACAGCGGCCGATTTCGTCGCGCAGGGCGAAGGGCTCGATACACTCGAGGGCCTTCTCGGCTGCGATCGGCTCGACGATCCGGTCAAACTCTCGCGAATCCCAGGGCTCTGGTACCGATCCAACGGCGAGGAGGTCTTCACGCATCCCGCGCCGATGATTCCGCAACGGGATCTTTCGCGAAGGCTTCCCGGTATTGCGTGGGATCTCTTGCCGATGAAGGCCTATCGAGCGCACAATTGGCATTGTTTCACGCATATCATGGAGCGCCGGCCGTACGCGTCACTCTACACCAGTCTCGGTTGCCCGTTCACCTGCTCCTTCTGTTGCATCAACGCTCCTTTCGAGAAACCGGCGCTGCGATGTTGGGAACCGGAGTTCGTGATTCGGGAATTCGAGGTTTTGGCGGAACGATACGGGGTGCGAAACATCAAGATCGCGGATGAAATGTTCGTATTGAATCCGCATCACGTTCTTGGACTGTGTGAACTTCTCATCGAACGCGATTACGGCTTCAACATCTGGGCTTACGCGCGGGTCGATACGGTCCAGGACCGATTCCTCGAGAAACTCGAGAAAGCCGGATTCCATTGGCTTTGCCTCGGAATCGAGTCGAAGAGTCAGCATGTGAGGTCGGGGGTCGAGAAGGATCGGTTTCACGAGGAGGACATCGTTCCGATCGTGAGGAAGATACAAGGCGCCGGGATCAACGTGCTGGGGAACTTCATATTCGGTCTTCCCGACGAGGATTATGATTCGATGCAAGCGACCTTCGATCTGGCGGTGGAACTCAACTGCGAATGGGCCAACTTCTACTGCGCGATGGCCTATCCCGGCTCGGCGCTTTATCGGTACGCCGTGGAAAAGGGGTGGGAACTGCCGAAGCATTGGCACGATTTCTCACAGCATTCCTATGAGATGCTTCCTTTGCCGACCGAGCACGTTCCGGCCGGCGAAGTGATCGGTTTTCGGGACGAGGCCTGGCATCTTTACTATACGAATCCCTCGTATTTGGCGATGGTCGAACGGAAATTCGGACAGGAGGTTTTGGAGCATCTGAAGGAACTGACGAAGATCCGACTAAAGCGAAAGTACCTGATCCCTCCCAAAAAAGGTGTCATTCTTACAGTTTGACAGTTTCATATACACCTGCTTTTCTCTAGAAACTGTTTCATAAGGCTCCCTTCCTCCTTGATATTGCAGGATTTCTGAGGCCGTACCGGTACTTATGAAACCGATTCTAGTTCCGTGACTTTTTCATACCAGTGGCCGCCATCCTTCCACGGTTATCGGCGGGCGAACGGTAAGCAGGGCCGAAAATTCGCGTTTGGCTTTGTTTTCGGTGGAAAATGTCCTCAGGGTGGCACCCGCAGACGTTTCCGGTTATCTTCCAAAATACGGCCGCGCATTTGCGGCTTCTCGTTTGGGCACGAACTTGGTATTTCGTGTGTTTCTGATTTAGGATAATTTTCCGACGGAGAAAGGATGGTTAGATTCATTGGCACTAGGAATCGGAATCGTGGGGCTTCCGAATGTCGGCAAGTCGACGCTCTTTAACGCAATGACCTCCGCCGGCGCGGCGGCCTCGAATTTTCCCTTTTGTACGATTGAACCGAATGTCGGAATGGCCGTTGTGCGCGATTCACGCCTTGATCGACTTGCTGAAATTTTTTCTCCAGAGAAAGTCACGCCGGCGGTCGTGCGGTTCGTTGATATCGCCGGTCTTGTCAAGGATGCTCACAAGGGAGAGGGATTGGGAAATCAATTTCTCGCGAATATCCGCGAGGTCGATGCCATCTGTCACGTTGTGCGCTGTTTCAGCAATGAGAACGTCGTTCACGTTCATGGCGACGTGAATCCCCTTCGGGATGTGGAATTGATAGAGACCGAGTTGATTCTGGCGGATCTGCAGACGGTCGATCGTCGGCTGGAAAAAGTTGCGAGGGTGGCCAGGACGGACAAGACGAAACGGAGTGAGGAAGCGTTTTTACGAGAGGTTCGTGAGACATTGGAGCGTGGGGAGCCGGCGCGGGCGATCTCGGTTCGTGAAGAGACGGCGCCTCTCTTCCGAGAACTCTCTCTCCTGACGGCAAAACCGGTGCTTTTTGCGGCCAATGTCGGAGAGAAGGATTTGGGAAATGAGGATTCGTTGGACGTGGTAAAGAGACTGAGGGATCGCGGGGAAGTCGTGGTCGTTTCGGCGGAAGTGGAAGCCGAGATCGCCGCTATGCCGGAGGAGGAACGCGGCGAATTTCTCGAGGCGATGGGATTGAAGGAGTCGGGCCTTGATCGGCTCGTCAAGGCCGCGTACCGGCTTCTCGGTCTGGAGACGTATCTCACCGGCGGGGAGAAAGAAGTGCGGGCGTGGCCGTTTCGGAAGGGAACGAAGGCACCGCAAGCGGCCGGGATCATCCATTCCGATTTCGAGAAGCATTTTATTCGCGCTGAAGTTGTCGCTTTCGAGGATCTGGACAGATGTGGTTCGATGCTGGCGGCGCGTGAAGCGGGGCGCGTTCGATTGGAAGGGAAGGATTATGTCATGCGTGACGGTGACGTCGTGCATTTTCGAGTAGGAGTGTGAGCGGCGATGTTGATAAAAAACGGAACGGTGGTCACGGAAAACGAAAGCCGGAGGTGCGATCTTCGGATCGAGGGCGAACGGATAACGGCGATGGGCAATCTCGATCCTATCGACGGGGAAGAGGTGCTCGATGCCGGCGGGCTTCTCGTTCTTCCCGGACTGATCGATCCGCACCTCCACATTCGGCTCGATACCGGAATCTATTCGACCCCGGACGATTGGGAGATCGGTACGCGTGAGGCGGCGTTGGGAGGGGTCACCACCGTGCTCGATTTCGCGACGCAGTTTCCGGGACAGAGTTGGGAGCAGGCGTTGGAAGCGCGGCAAGCCGAGATTCGAGGAAAGGCGATCGTCGATTACGGCTTGCATATGATGGTTACGGATCGGCGAGCGGCGGGGTCTTTCGAGGAAATGGCCGCGGCGGGCGTGGACGCCGTCAAGGTTTACACGACGTATCGGCCGAATTATTACCAGGACGACGCGGCGCTTTTGGAGATCATGGGCCGAGCCGCGAAGGCGGGACTTCCCATAATGCTTCACGCCGAAAACGACGCAATCGTTACGGAAGCGACGGAGCGCCTTTTGGCCGGCGGGGACCGCGCACTGCGCTTTCACGGCCGGGCGCGGCCGGAGTTCGCCGAGGTGGAGGCGGCTCACCGAGCCTGTTTCCTGGCGGCCGAAGCCGGATGTGTGCTCTACATCGTTCACAATTCTTCGCCGAGAACCGTCGATGTGATCGAGGCGGCGCGGAGAAGCGGGCAGGTGATATGGTCCGAGACCTGCCCACAGTATCTCACGCTCGACGAATCCGTCTATGAAACCTCGGACGCCTGGCGTTTCATTCTTCAACCGCCTTTGAGGAGCCGCACGGCCGTCGAAGGACTGTGGGAGAGGGTCCTGCGGGGAACGGTCGATTGTCTTGGGACGGACCATTGCGATTACTCGATCGAACAGAAGCGTGCCGCCGACGATTTTTCCAAAACCCCGGGCGGGCTTCCCGGCCTCGAGACGCTGCTTGTTCTGACTTACGACGAAGGGGTGGTGAAGCGGGGGCTGAAGATGGAACGGCTGGTGGCGTTGTGTTGCGCCAACCCCGCCCGCGCGTTCGGTCTTTATCCGAGGAAAGGAACGATCGCGGTCGGCTCGGATGCGGATATCGTCTTTTTCGATCCGGAGCAGGAGTGGGTGATTCGCGCGGATGAGAGGGTAGGGACGGCGCGTTACAATCCGTGGGAAGGAAGGAAGGTGAGGGGGCGGGTGCGTCGTGTCTTCTCGCGGGGCGAAGAGATCGTGAGCGAAGGTGAATGCCGGGCGGAACCCGGCCGAGGGCGGTTTTGCGGTAAACTCTGAGGCGGCGCCGGAGCGGTTTTCCCGGGAATCGATCGAAACCGGGGGAATAGAGCGGCGCGAAGACATTCTCCGACCGGATCACGTTGCCGGGAACGGGGAGAAGAGAAAGGGCAAAAGGCAAAGGGCAAAAGGGGAAAAAGGAAGAGGAAATTGGAGCGCGGGTTCTAGACCCGCGGAGGCGAGCGAAGCGGCGGAGGGGCGGGCGTTTCCGCGAGACCATGTTCCGCCCGTCTTTGTCCCGGCGAGGACGCCGGGACCTCCATCGACCGATTCGTAACGGCGGGGCGGGATTGGCGCTTTCTTGGCATGCTCCAAAAGGTGTTTGGACCGTGGAGATTACTCCACGCCTCGCATATAATGCTTCTTGGCGGGTGGATCGGGCGGCTGCGTTCCGCCGCGAGCGGAATGAGGAAAGTCCGGACTCCACAGGACAGGGCGCTGGATAACGTCCAGGCACCGTAAGGTGACGGAAAGTGCCACAGAGAAGAGACCGCCGATGGTTCCGATTTTCGGAACACAGGCAAGGGTGAAACGGTGGGGTAAGAGCCCACCGCCGTCTCCGGTGACGGAGCGGGCACGGCAAACCCCGCCCGGAGCAAGACCATGTAGACGGTGCGCGTCGGCCCTCGTGTCGGGCCGACCGGAACGTGGTCCGCGTTCTTGGCGCCGCGGGTAGGTTGCTCGAGGTTCCGCGCAAGCGGGATCCCAGAGAGATGGTCGCCCTCGACAGAATCCGGCTTACAGATCCACCCGCCGCTTTTGATTGAACGGGAAAATGATCAAGGTGGGGGAGCAACATGTGTGTTCCAACTTCCACGGTCCTTATTGAGAAAGGGGATTGTTGGATGGGTCCATGCCTGCGTGGTGACAAAGCGATTTATCGCTCCACGAGGACACGGAGAGGCCGGTGGAAGGAAGAGAAACACTCAAATTGAACATTCCGTTCCGTGACATCGGGCCCGTGTTGTGAGAGAGCGCGCGTTGGAACGGGAGAGAGGGCCGATACAGGATCAGACGGAGAACTTGTAATTTCGAGCGGCCACGAAGGAGAGAAGGAGAAGCGGAGAACCCTTCAGTCTTGAAGGAGGGAAAGGGTCAGATTACGGAGGTCGTTGAGCGCGAGGTAAAGACAGGGGACGAGGAAGAGAACGATCAGTGTTGCAAAGAGGATGCCGTATCCGAGGGAGATGGCCATCGGGATGAGGAACCGGGCTTGGACGCTGCGCTCGAAGATCATCGGGGCCAAGCCGAAGAAGGTGGTCAGGGAGGTGAGGATAATCGGTCGGAAGCGGCGACGGGGCGCAGCGGCCGCTGCCTCGGCCGCGGAAACCCCTTCGCGCCGCAGCTGGTTGATGGTATCGATCATCACGAGCGAATCGTTCACGACGACACCGGAGAGTGCCACGATTCCGAAGAGGCTCATAATGCTGATCTCGTACCCCATCAAGATATGCCCGAGTGTCGCGCCGATGATGCCGAAAGGGATCGAAGTCATAATAATCAACGGTTGGAAGTAACTCTTGAACGGAACGGCGAGAAGGGCGTAGATAGCGAAGAGAGCGAGCAGAAATCCCTCGAAGAGACTTCCGAGGGCCTCCTGGTTGTGTCGTTCTTCACCCGAAAAGCGGTATTGAAGTCCGGGGTAATCGGGGAGCAGGGAAGGCAGGACATCCTTTTTGAGAGCCGCAAGGATCTCGGCCGCATTCCCAACGCCGGGAACGATATCGGCGGTGACGTCGATGACACGCCGTCCGTCGACGCGTTTGATGGAGGTGAAGCCGCGCGTTCGCTCCACCGTCGCCGCCTCGGAAAGGGGGATCTCCGTGCCGGCCGGCGTGCGGATGATAAGCGATTCGACGTCACGGACGGAGCGGCGCTGGGAGCGCGGAAGCCGAACGAGCACGCGGACCTCATCGCGGCCCCGCTGTTGGCGGAACGCCTCGGCGCCGTAAAAGGAATGGCGGACCTGGTTGGCGAGTTCACGGGTGGAGAGCCCGAGGGCCCGGCCGACGGGAGTCAATTCAAGATTAAACTGACGTTTTCCGCTTTCGAAACCGTCATCGATGTCCCGAACCCCCCGGAAGTTCTCCAGGGCCGCGGCGACTGCCTTGGCGGCGCGTTCGAGGAGGGCGCGGTTCTGATGCGCCAGTTCCACGTCGATCGGTTTTCCCGACCCGGGGCCGATGTTGTATTCGAAGGAGAGGGATTCGAGGCCGGTCAATTCTCCGACTTCCTCTTCCCACTCCCGCGTGATCTGGGAGGTATGAACGGCCCTGTCCTCGGATGAGACAAGAAAGACCCGCACGCCGGTGACGTTTGTGGCCGAAGTTCCTCGGGCGGCCAGCGGTCCGAAACCAGCCAGGGTTCCTCCGACCTGTGAAAGAATTCCGCGGGTGATCTTCTTCCCGCCGTGACGCGCCAGGACTTTCTCCGCGGCGTGAAGGAGTTTCCGCTGAATCCGCCTCGTCTCCTCGATCGGCGTGCCCTCGGGAAGAACGGCGGTGGCGGTGATCGCATCCGATTCGATCTTCGGGAGGAAACTGAAGCGAATATGTCCCCCCGCGACGACACCGAGAACGACGAGAAGAATAAAGACGGAGAGGGCGATCGTCGTATAGCGGTTTCGCAGGGCGAGGTCGAGAGCAGGTCCGTAACGGGCCGCGATGAATCGCTCGAGTCCCGCCGCCACACGTCCTTGAACCCGATTGAGCCGGCCGATGATTCCATGCGTGCGTGGCGGAGGAAGATGGCTGAGGTGCGCCGGAAGGATGAAGAGCGATTCGAAGAGAGAGATGCTGAAGACCGGGATCACGATGAAGGGAATGACGCGGAAGAACTTGCCCATCATTCCGGAGACGAAGAGCATCGGGGCAAAGGCGACGATGTTGGTCAAGACGGAGAAGACGACGGGAACGGCGATCATCCTCGCTCCGACGATCGCCGCTTCCATCGAGTTCATCCCCCTCTGGCGCATTTCGTAGATGTTTTCGCCGACGACAATCGCGTCATCGACGACGATCCCGATCGTGATGATGAAGGCGAAGAGAGAGATCATATTGATGGTCACACCGAGGATCGGGGCGGCGAGAAAGGCGCCGAGAATCGAGACGGGAATCCCCATCGTCACCCAGAAGGCGAGACGAATGCGGAGAAAGGCCCCGAGGAGAAGAAGGACGAGAAGGAGGCCGAGGCGCGCGTTGCGGAGGAGAAGTTGGGTGCGTTGGGCAAGGATCTCCGATCGGTCGTTCCAGATGGCGTATCCGGCGCCGGGAGGGAGAAGTCGTTCGTGTTCCTTGACGTATTCTCTGACGATTCGCGAAATCTCGGTCGGCCGCTCATCACCGACACGGAAGACGTCGATCTTGAAGGCGGGTTTTCCGAAGAAGAGCGTCTCTTCATCCGTCTCCGCGAATCCGTCCTCGATCCGTGCGATCTCCGCAAGCCGAACGATCGTGCCGTCGGGTTTGGTAACGACCGGTATATCCGCGAACTCGCGCGCGTAGTCCCTGCGTTCGTCGGTTCGCAAAAGGATTTCGCCCTGTTGTGTCTTGACGCTTCCCGCGGGAAGTTCGAGCGCGGTGCGGCGGAGAACGTCCGCGATTTGGCCCAGTGTGAGCCCATAGGCTCGCAGGCGTTCCCGCGGAACATCCACGTGGATTTCCCGCGCGCGGGCTCCGTCGAACTCTACCTGAGTTATACCCGGTGATTGCAGGAGCTCCTCCCGGACGTGTTCCCCCCACGCCCGCAACGCTTGCCGGTCCATTTCGCCGTACAAGATCAGGGAAAGAACCTGGCGTTTATTCGAGGCCAAACTCACGATCGGCCGTTCCGCCTCCTCGGGAAAAGAGGTTATGCGATCGACGGCGTTCTTGATGTCCTGAAGAGCCTTGTTCCGATTGGTTCCGAGTTCGAGTTCGACAATGACGCGTCCGGCCCCCTCGTAGGCGTTTGCCGTGACCCGCTTGATGCCGTCCAAACCGCGTACAGCCTCCTCGATCGCCAAAAGAATTCCATTCTCGACGTCTCGAGGCGTCGCACCGGGATACGGCACGGTGATCGTGACGATGTCGAGGTCGAATTCGGGGAAGACCTCCTGCGTCGTCCGAAAGGCAAAATAGGTTCCTCCCACGAGGAAGATCAGCATCAGGAGATTGGCCGCGACGGCGTTGCGCGCCATCCAGGAGATCGGACCTTTTGAAAGAGAGGCGCCCTTATCCGCTTCCGTTTCTTGTTCGTTCCGCGTCATCGAGAAGAAGAAGACTTATCGCGCACCGGCGAGGCACGCCTCCGTAAATTCTTCTTTTCGGTCGCTTCGCGTTTTCCGGCGTTGCCGGGTCGGGAAGCAGTCGCGACTGCGGAGGGAGAAGACGTTTCGGCGAGACGCAGGGGCATACCGGGAATCGGAGTCTCGAGGTTGGTGGTGATCACGCGATCCCCCTCCTTCAACCCCGTTGTAATGAGGAGGGTGTCGCCATCCTGCCACGCGACCGTAACGGATCGGACGGCGAGACGATTGTCGGCCGTGAGAAGCCAGAGCGAGTGATTTTCCCTAAGAGCCTTGGCGGGAACGGCGAAGGCGCGGTCGATCCGTCCCGCGTCGATTTGCACGGTTGCATAGGAGTTGAGCAGGAGAGGGAAGGCAATCCCGTCCATTGTTCGAAAAGGGTGGGGAACTCCAACGACGACCCGCGCCATGCGCCCTTGAGGTTCAACGGTGCCGAGAAGGCGTTTGACATATCCCCGGTAACGAAGTCGGCGGGTACCGAGGGAAGAATTCCGCGGGGGAAGGACGACGGCGCCGGTTGGAGACGCGGAGGAAGACGTTCGGGAAGAGGAAGCGAATCCAAGAAGCGGCAGATCCTCCACGGGTACGCTCAATTCGACCTCATACTCGTCCGTGGCCACGAGCGTAGCGAAGGGAGCCTGGGGAGAGATCACTTCTCCAAGCTCGGCCGATTCCTCGATCACGAGTGCATCGAAGGGGGACTTCGGAACGGTCCGTTCGAGATCGAGACGGGCCTTGTTGAGCGCGGCCTCGGCGGCGAGAAAATCGGCCTGCGCCTGCGCGTACTGCGGATCGCGCCGAGCGAGTTCCGGAGCGGCGACGGGCGAGGTTTCCTCGGAAGAGAAGATCTCCCATTCCCGCAGAGCGATCTCCCGCCGGCTCTGTTCGATCGAGAGTTGAGTTCGTGTCCGGGCAAGGCGTGCTTCGGCTTCCTTGACGGCGGCGGCGTAGTCACGATCGTCGATCCGAAGGAGAGGCTCGCCGGAGGAAAGACGACCTCCCTCGACGAGGTGGGGGTTGATCCAGACGACACGGCCTCCGACGTCGGCCGAGATTAGAGATTCCTGCTTCGGGGTTACGGTTCCGTGCGCGATGAGAGTGAGAGGATGAGAAGAGGTGCGGGCCGTGAAGACCTCGACAAGAGGCGGAAGTATCTCGGGATGTTTCCGCGGCGCCCTGGGACGGGTGAGGATGAGAGCGACCGTGGCAAGGATACCTGCAAGGACGATCAGGAACGGAAGAACGACTCGGATGAGGCGCCGGGATTTCACGAACTTCCTCGCGAATCGGAGAGCCGCGCGGAGCCGAGGTTATCCTCTCGGCTCGCAACGGTTTGGGGGGTGACGTCGGCATCCGGAGCGAGCGACCAATCGGCGCCGAGGGCTTGGAAGAGAGCGACGCGGGCCAAAACACGGTCCCGACGGACGAGAAGCGCGGCCTGTTCGAGTTCGAGGAGCCGAAGGCGGGCGCGGAGCAGTTCGAGGTAATCGATCTGCCCTGCGGCGTAACGGTTTCGGGCTCCGTCAAAGGTGGCGCGAGCGAGACGCAACCGGCGGGTAATCGACCGGGAGACATCCTCGAGGTTTCGTTCGCGGGTGACCGCATCGTCCACCTCACGCAGAGCCGTCAGAACCGTCCGGCCGTATTCCGTGATCCGTTCCGCGGCGGCGGCGCGGGCGCGTTCCACATTCGCCTGCCGGCGGCCGGCGTCGAAGAGGGACTGTGACAACGAAGCGGCGATCGAACCGACCCAATCTTCAAAGATACGATTGGTCCGTGAGGAACTGCCGCCGATGGTTCCGGAGAGACGCAACAACGGGAATTGCTCGGCGCGCGCCGCCTCGATCCGGTAGTTGGCCGCGATGGCGGCTTCGAGCGCGGCGCGGACATCGGGACGGCGTTCCAAGAGCGCCGCAGGCAGACCGGGGTCGGGGAGAGGACCACAGGAGGGAAGATAGGAGGATCGCACGGGCGGCATCTCCTGCGGCGCTCGGCCGCTCAAGACCGCCAAGAGATTTCGAGTCTGTTGACGAAGCGTGCGGAGACGAGGGAGAAGTTCCTGAAGCGCGGAAAGTTCCTGATCCCGGCTCTCGAGTTCGGTAAGAGACGTGAGGCCGTGAAGGTAGCGAAGCCTTGTGAGGTCGCGGATCCTTCGAGCCGTCTCGATTCGCTTCTTCAAGATTCTTTCGCGGAGATTCAGTTCCGCGATGGTGTACCAGAGTTCGGCGGTTCGGGACGCCAATGTGAGGCCGACCGCTTCGGCGAGGTGACGTGAGGCCGCCGCCTCAAAATCCGCGGCGTTCTTGGACGAGGCGATTCGCCGCCAGAGGTCAACCTCGTAGGAGGGAACGACCTGGACGGAAAAGTCGTTGCTGTAGAAGGCCGTGTTGGCGAATTGGCTCTGACCTCCGGAAGCTGCCGAAAAGGAGGAGAAGAATCCGGAGGAAGCGGTACTGCGGCGGCGCGAGCCGGAAAGTTGGAGATCGGCGGACGGCCAGAGCGCGCTTCCTGATGCGCGAGCCGTTTCCTGGGCTTGGCGAAGGCGATGCCACGCGGAGCGGAGTTCGAGGTTCGCGGAGAAGACGCGTCCGATCATCCGTTCCAGCCCCGAGTCCTCGAAGGAACGCCACCAGAGGCTGGGCCGCGGAGCGGTTTCGAGCGCGGCGTCACGGGGGAGGAGGGTTTCGGGGAGAGAGACGGGCGGAGTTATTGCTTTTGGATCCCCCGATGTACGGCAAGCGGGAGTCAGGAAGAGGAGGGTGCAGAGAAAGACGGTGAGAGCGGTTCTGGCGCGGCCGGGAGCCTCTTCAGCGGACGGGACCGGGTGAGGGAGGATCATCGCCGGAGAGATTTCCTTGGTGGTTTGTTATCAGCAAGCGCGGCGGCGGACTGGGAGATCTTCTCGAGGAGACGGACGAGTGTCTTCTGTTCCCGCGGAGTAAGAGCACGCATCAGCCTCGAGATACGGCCGCCATGCGCGGGAACGATTTTTCGGATGAGGCGGAGGCCTTTTCGCGTGGGGGTGACGATGAGTCGGCGGCGGTCGATCTCGGAACGTACTCGTTGGACCTGCCCGTCGCGAATGAGGTGATCGATCAACCCGGTGATCGTCGCACGGGAGACATTGGAGCGGCTGGCGAGTTCAGAGGGATTCACGCCCTTCTCGCCGGCCAATACGGCCTGATAAAGATGCAACAAGATCCAGAATCGTCCTTGGGTAAGGCCATAGCGCGCAAGAAAGCGTTCATCCTCGGCGATCCGTGTCGCGGCGGTGTGAATGAGCGCGACGTAACTGAAGAGGGCGTCCGGGTCGAGAGAAGGAAAAGCGGCGGTGATCCGAGCGATCTTCTCGCGGGTGGGGGTGTCACGCGAACAGACCTGGGTCATATGCTTGTCCCCCTCCGATTGACAAGGTTCCTAATCATAAGGTTCCTAACTATATCTCAAATCCAGCCCCTGTCAACCGCGTGTGAGAAATTCCGCGCTCCATGGCGGAACAAAAGGGGGCGCGGGTTCTCGAGCATTCAAAGAGCCGGACGTCGATCTCAGGACTGAAAAATTCAGGGCTGACCGAAATCACCACCCCCCCCTAATCTGGCGTTCTTCTGCGGGATATTGACCTATTTCGAGAGGAAGATTATATTATCTGGAGGTGAACGGCATACGCTCACGACCAAAAATCGGATTGAGGTCCTTGTTCCGAAGCGTCAGGTCGCAACGAGCCCGATCTCGGGATGGTTGGTCATGCGGTTGTCCGCAGCGCTCTGACCTCTTTAGCGGTGCCGTTCACCATTTGGAGAATCGCCTTTCCCGTTTCCGAGGACCGTTTTTTGGGGGGCGCCATCGACTTCCTTTTCTTGGTTGTAACGAACCCGTTGTTTCCCGGGTCTTAGCGAAGTTCCTTTTCCATTTTTTTCCGGAAGGGGTATGATTCTTCGGCGGCGGGAAGCGATCCGAAAAGGGGGGGACGGAAGACAATGCGAAGCGGAGTGAGAACGGAGGAGAAGAGAAAAAGAAGGAAGAACGAGCCAACGAAGGAGTGAAGAAAAACGGAAAAGAAAACCAGGAACGATTACGAGAAAGCAGAAGGGGGGGAGGAGAGGAAAATTATTCAAACAGCGGTCGAACTGGCACAGGGAGCCGGGCGCTTGATCCGTGATGAATACTGGCCGCGGATCGAAGAATTGTCCGTGCGTGACAAGAGTCCTCGGAATACCGTGACCGAAGCGGATTTAGCGGCGGAGCGGTGGATCCGCGAGAAGATTTTCGATGCCTTTCCCGAGCATGGGATTGTGGGAGAGGAGATGGAGGAGACCGCAGGGCACGATGTGATTTGGTACATCGATCCACTCGACGGGACCACGAACTTTGCGGCAGGGATTCCGCACTGGAGCGTTTCGGTGGCGGCTTATGACGGGAACGGCGGGATCGCGGGGGTCGTGTATGATCCCCTGCGTGAGGAATGTTTTACCGCAAGCCGCAGGGGCGGCGCTTTT
Source organism: Candidatus Hydrogenedentota bacterium (assembly GCA_003697085.1). Lineage (GTDB taxonomy): Bacteria > UBA8481 > UBA8481 > UBA8481 > J006 > J006. The sequence continues at coordinate 36,252 of RFFU01000037.1, read as the reverse complement.
TTGAATGAGAGGCCATTGAGGATGAATCCGGTTTCTCATTTGGAGGATGCACTTGTTGCAACGGGTTTTGCGGCCACGCGGGGAGAGAAGCCGCGGTACGAGGCCGCGGAGATGGTGGCGGTCCTTTTGCCCCTCGTCAGAGGCCTCAGGAGAATGGGCTCCGCGGCACTGGATTTGGCGTATGTCGCTTGCGGCCGATTCGACCTTTTCTTCGAGGACGGACTCTTTCCTTGGGATCTGGCCGCCGGTGGTCTGATCGTTCTTGAAGCCGGGGGATTGGTTTCCGATTTTGATACCGATGACTCGCTTGATTCAGTGCGGCCTCGGCTTTTCGACACGGGGCGTATCCTGGTATCCGGCAAGAAACTTGCTATGGAATTTCGCGGGAAAGTTCTGGGGCAGGTGGATTGGAGAGTCGGAAAGGAGAAGTCGTGACGTTTGAAACACCGAAGAGATCCGATCCCGGTTTCGGGGGAGAACGGAGGCCGTGGAGGCGGAGGGAAAGTTGCCGGGAGGAGAAACGGATTCAGCAAGTCAAGTCTCGTTCTGCGGTGAAAGTTGAGAAGGCGGGGGAAGCGAGGAGAGGGGGGGTGTGGATCCGAACGCGCCGTGTGGCTGTTTTCGTGGTCCCGGTTCTTCTTCTTTTCTTTTCGCTTTTTCTCTTCGGGTCGTCCCCCGCCTATGCGGCCGGAACGCCCTTCGTTCATAACGACGGGGCGTATTCCATACAGATCGAGCAATCGATTCCGGCGGAGGAGGCCGTAACGGGGGTGCGTTTCTGGAAGGTATCGCTTTTTTCGAACTCGGCTTCGGAAGGCGTTGTACGCCTCTGGACGGCGCGACTCTGGTGGCCGTGGGCTCCTATGGCGATGGCCGTTTCTCGCCGGGGCTCCTTTGTTGCGATCGCAGATCGGAAGCGTCCTCGAAACATCGACCCGACGATTCTGGTGATTCGCGACAAGACGGGGGGCCTTCGCTTCCGGTACTGTCTCTCCGAGATTCTTGGTTCGGAAACCTTTCACACGGGAACGGGGCGTCGCGTGGAGGGAAGCGGATGGCTCGGCGGAAAAATGGAATTCACGCGAGACGAAAAGCGTTTGCGGGTTCCAACGATTATGGGGGCGCGCTTCGTGGATCTGAAAGACGGGAGCGTCACCGATGAGACGGGAAAGATCATGTCGCGGCGCTACCGAATCCAGACAGAAGAAGACCTGAAGAACACGATACGGCTCATCAGAGAGAAACGCCGGCTGGTGGCGCGTGTCGGCGGCGGGGGAATTTTTGGAAGGCAACCCAGTGATACGGACAGGAAGGCGTTGAACGCCGTCGAGGAGGATCTCGAGGAGCTGGTGGAACGGCTTTGCGGTCGAGAAAATTTGAATCCGATGCGGTGGACGGAAGCGCGGTTATCTGAATTGGCGAAAGAAGCCGCCGCCTCGTTCGATTCGGCTCTCTTTGAAAGGATTCAGATTGCAGAGGAGAGGATGACGAGCGACATAACGAAACGAAGATTGGAGAAGATCAGTGTGGCTCTTGATGAATTCGAGCGGAAACAGGATCGGTATCCGGATGAAAACGAAGGATTGGAGGTGTTGACGATCGGATACGGTCGCGGCGCCACGCTGGCTCCCGGTGACCTCTTGGACGGTTGGGGACGTCCGTTTTATTACCGTCCGTATCCGCGGGGGGTGCTGCGTTATACTCTTCTTTCCGTCGGTCCGGACGGCGTGCGGGGAACGGAGGACGACCTCTTACCGCCCGAGCGAACCGAGGGAACCCGGTTCGGAACGGATTTCTTCGGGTATTGAGCCAAAGAGGCGGAGCTTCGGCGTTGGTTGGATCCGAAACGGTGGGAGGAAAAGACGGTGAGAAGAAAAAAGCGGGGCCTGCCGTGAGCCGAAAGCAGAAAAGGGAAGCGGAGCGGAGCGGCGAGGCGAGGATCGAGGAGCGCATTGCTTTTCTCCGGAGGGAAATCGAGCGGCACAACCGGTTGTATTATCAGGATGCGCGTCCCGAAATCACGGACGCGGAGTACGATGCGCTTTTTCGGGAGTTGGAGGAACTCGAGAAACGTTATCCACTATTCGCCGATCCCTCTTCTCCTACGACGCGGGTCGGAGCCGATTCCGTACCGGCTCGCCGGACCGTAAAGCACCGTTACCCGCTTCTTTCGCTCGACAACACCTATTCTCTCGGTGAACTTCGCGAATTCGACCGGCGCGTACGCGAGGTGGTGAGGAAACCGGTATATTCGGTTGAGCCGAAGGTGGACGGGGTTGCTGTCGCGCTTGTTTACAACGAGGGAAAACTTCTTCAGGCCGCCACGCGCGGGGATGGAATCACGGGGGAGGATGTCACGGAGAACGTTCGGACGATCAGAACCCTTCCCCGAAAGATTGCGTCGCGGGCAGCGTGGGTGCGCGGTGAACTTCATCTGCGGGGCGAAGTCTATTTTTCGCGACGCCGATTCGCCGTGTTGGTTCGCGAGATGGAAGAGCGCGGAGAGGTGCCGTTTGCCAATCCTCGAAATTCCGCCGCTGGAACGCTCAAACTGCTTGATTCGGCGGAGGTGGCCCGGCGAGGCCTCGAGATCTTCATCCATTCGGTGGTGGGGACTCGGGAGTCGCACTTCAACTCTCTGGACCGTCTCGAGAAGGCCGGTTTTCCCGTTGTCCCCGACAGGACACTCTGCCGTGATTTCGAGGAGATCGAGCGGGAGGTCGAGGAACGCCGCGCTCGCAGGAGGACCTATGACTTCGATACCGACGGCCTCGTCGTGAAGGTGGACGATCCGGAGGCCCAAAGAGAACTTGGCGAGAAATCACGCTCGCCCCGCTGGGCCATCGCGTTCAAGTACGAGCCGGAGACGGCCGAAACGAAACTGCTCGATATCGAATGTCAGGTCGGAAGGACGGGTGTCATCACACCCGTCGCGCGGCTCGAGCCCGTCCTTCTCTCGGGGACCACCGTGAGTTCGGCAAGCCTTCACAACGAGGAAGAGATTCGCCGACTGGACATTCGCATCGGGGATCGTGTCCGCGTCCAAAAGGCGGGAGACATCATTCCGCAGGTGGTCGGGGTGATTCCGGCCGAAACGCGTTCGGAGTCCTTCCGAATGCCTACGCGCTGCCCCGCTTGTGACACAAAACTCGTTCGGGAAGAGGGGATGGTGAAGTGGAAGTGTCCGAATCCGGAGTGCGTCGCGAAAATTCGAGCGCGGATCCTCCACTTCGCTTCGCGGTCCGCCATGGATATCTCCGGCCTCGGAGACAAGACGCTCGAATCGCTTCTTGCGGCTCGTTTGGTTCGTGATCCGGCGGATCTTTATTCCCTTACCGTGGAAGAACTGGCCCGACTTCCGCGGATGGGAGAGAAATCGGCTGCGAATCTCGTCCGCTCCATCCAGGAATCCCGATTCCGGCCTTTGCACCGTTTGATTGTCGCCTTGGGAATTCCGAATGTCGGAGAGAAGACGGCCCGGGATCTGGAAGAAACCTTCGGAAGTCTGGACGCGTTGAGGAATGCCACGAGAGAAGACCTGGCGTCGATCGGAGATATCGGGGAGATCGTCGCGGGTTCCATCCGCGATTTCTTCGACGATCCGGCCGAAGCGGAGGTGATCAGGAGGTTAGGCGAGGCGGGGGTCCGCGCGGTGACCGAGAAGGCGCGGAGACGGAGCCTCTCGGATGGACCCTGGGCGGGCAAGAAGGTCGTTGTCACCGGTGTCGTTCCGGGAATGACGAGGGAGGAAGCCGAGGAAGCGGTGCGGCGGCTCGGAGGCCGGGCACAATCCTCCGTCTCCGGAAGAACGGACCTCGTCATCTTCGGAGAGGGGGCGGGGTTGAAGTTGGAGAAGGCCAGGAAACTGGGGATCGAGACGATGCCGGCGGAAGAATTCGCGACCATGGTGAGGAAAAGTGGATGAGCGTCAAGGGCGGGGGGCAAGGGATGGGATGGCGAATCTGTTCGCGGACGGAACCGGCCGGTGTTCCACCCATGCTTCCACAAGCATGCCTCTGCTGTGATGGAAATCCCCCGCGGACGCTCCGCCGCGTTCTGTGGCCGTCAACGCGCGGCAAGCGCCTTTTCGATGTGGATCACAACACGATCAGATCGTGGGTGAGCCGATTGAAGATTTCAACGCCGTCCTTCCGTAACACACCAGTGTCCTCGATCCGGACACCCGTATCCTCCGGAAGATAGATCCCCGGCTCGATCGTAAAGACCATTCCTTCCCGTAGTTTCTCGGAGACATTCGGCGCAAGGCGGGGCTCCTCGTGAACCTCGATTCCGACACCGTGTCCGAGGCCGTGGCCGAAATGATCCGCATACCCCGCCTCGGCGATGACCTTCGCCGCGGCGTTGTGGGCCTCTTCCCCAGAGAGATCGGGCCGGATCGAGTTCGCCGCCGTTTCATTCGCCTCCCGAACGATTTCATACACCCGCCGATGCTCCGGTTTCGGCTCGCCCAAGGCAACGGTACGGGTCATATCCGCGACATATCCGTCGAGATCGAGGCCGATGTCGATAACGACAAGTTCTCCGGATTCCAGAACTTTGCGGGAGGCGACACCATGGGGGAGCGCCGCGCGGGGGCCTGAGGCGACGATCGGCTCGAAGGGAAGCGGACGGCACGTCTCATGCCGCGCAAAAGCCTCGAAGATCACCGCAACCTCGATCTCCTTTCGTCCCACCCGGACTTCTTTCAGCAACCGTTCGAACAGGGTTTCAAGCAGTGCGGCCGAGCGGCGCAACGCGGCGACTTCCTCCTCATCCTTGACGATTCGTAACCCCTCGACAAGCCCTTCGCGTGCCACAAATTCGATCTCCATCTCTTCTCCGCACTTTTGAAGCCGGTTCCATTGAGCCTGCGTGACGTGATCCGCCTCGAGGGCACAGCGCGTCACGCCCGGAAGCCAGTCCCGGAGGGAATCCTCGATTCGGCCCTTTCGGAGAAGGACGGGAATATCCGATTCCTTCCCCGCCTGTTCGAAGTACCGCGAGTCAACGATAAGAAAAGGCCCTTCGGGGGTAAGAGTGAAGAGCGCGGTGCTTCCGGTGAATCCCGTCAAATACCGGATGTTGGGAAGCGAGGTGACGAGAAGACCGTCGGCGTCACCGAGGATTTCGGAGAGGCGATCGATTCGCCGGCGTGTCGTCATCGAAGCGAGTTTCCGGGGTGAGGCGAGAGAACGCGCGTCACGCGATTCTCACGAGAAAGAAGGAGAGCGTTTGGAAACCGAAGAGGGAGAGAGCGGCTCCGGCGGCGATCCAGGGCCCGAACGGGACATAGGATTTCCGTCCGGCAAGACGGAAGAGAAGAAGAAAAGCGGCCCAGAGGCCACCGAGAAGGACGGCGTTGAAGAATGCGTGAAACGCTCCGGACAGGCCCAACCAAGCGCCGACGACCGCCATCAGTTTTACGTCGCCCATCCCCATCGCCTCGCGTTTATAGATGAGCCGGCCCAGGACCCGGATCGTTCCAATGGCGCCGGCTCCGAAGAGGGCTCCGAGCGCCGCGCGGGAGATCGGAGCCGGTGGGAATCCCAAAGCGGCGAAGAGGTGAGTCTCGAGGGAGGAGGGAGGAGGCCCGAGGAAGGTCCAGGGGGCCAAGAGGATTCCGGAGATGAGAAAAGAATACGTCACCTCGTTAGGGATGATCCGATACTGAATGTCGATGACGGTGGAGACGATGAACGCCCAGAGAAGCGCCGCGGCCGCCAGCGCGGCGCCGAGAGACTTCGGGGCGAAATGTTCAAGAGCGAGAAGGAAGCCCATCGCCGTCAGAGCCTCGATGAACGGGTAGAGAGGGCTGATGGAGAAACGGCAACGCCGGCATCGGCCACGGAGAAGAAACCAGGAAAGGACGGGGATGTTGTCGTACCAGCGGATGAGAGAATGGCAGTGAGGGCAGAGACTGCGTCCGGTCGAGACGCGTTCTTCGCGGGGCCAGCGCCAGGCGCAGGCTCCTGCGAAGGAACCAAGGACAAGGCCGAAGGAAAGGAAAGTCGTACGAAGGAGAAGGAGACCGGAAGGGTTATCGGGAGAAAGCGCGGCAAGCATCAGACGGTCGTCTCCAGCGAAACGAGGGACGAGCGGTTCGGTTTGTATCGGCGGTGAGAAGGAGAGATTCCGGAAGCGGTTTCATCAGGTTCCCTCCCTCCCTGAATCTCTAGGATTTCCGAGGTCGTAACGGTACTTATGAAACAACTTCTAGAAAGAAGGCATCCCAGAAGCACGAAAGAAGAACCCGAGGAGAAAATTCCGCGATGGATCACTCCGCGCCGGAGGATTCGTTGGCGGCTGTGTCCGAACCAGCGGAAGTTTCCTCTTCGGATTTCTTTTCCATCTCGCCGTTGTACATCGTCCGCGAGAAAGCCTTACAAGCGGCGTCGACCGAGTCGTGGACATCGAAGATCTTTGCCGCCCCCATCACGTCGAAGATCCGGCGGATTTCCTGATTCAAGCCCGTGATCTTGATATCGCCCCCGTGCATCCTCACGCGCCTGAGCCGGCCGACGAGGATGCCGAGCGCGGTCGAATTGATCTGAGATACCTTGGCGAACTCGATGACGAGACGGAGTTTCCCCGCCTGGACGAGGTCATTGATGATTTCACGGATTTTCGTCACGAGAAAGGCATCGACGCGGCCGTCCACATGAATGACAACGACACCTTTCTTCTCTTCGGTGCTGACTCGCAATTCGGTCATCTATCTTCCGGTCCGGGCTCCTTGTAATTAGATTCCCCTCGACCCACCTTATAAGAAAATAATACTCATTTTTTGGAAATGCGGTCAAGGGTCGACGAAAGAAAATTTCCTTTCGGTGGAAAATTCTTGCCGCGACGCTTCCGACTCGGGATACTTTGACGCCTGGAGCGACGTTTTTACTCCCGGAGCGACGTTCACGTTCTTCAAGGTTTGTGGTCCGTTCGGTTTCACGATGCGGCGGATGGGAATGTTCGAGCGACGATAAACGTGCCGCCGGCGGAGAACGGTCCGACGCGCAAGAAGGAAAAATGGGGCGAGAATGACATCTTGCCCGAACTTTGGAGGGCACGGTGAGCAGGCCCGCTTGGGGAGGGGATGAGAAGAGGATAGCGCCCGTAGCTCAGCAGGATAGAGCGGCGGTTTCCTAAACCGTAGGTCGCAGGTTCGAGTCCTGCCGGGCGCGGTTTAATCTCTTCCGTTTTGCCATCCGGCTGAGGCCGGAATTTCCGAAGCATTCGGGAATGATAGGGCTGTCGTTGTTGGTAAACTTCGCGAACCTTATTCCGCAAATTTTTGTCGAATTTCAAAAGGAAATAGGAAAATTGACCATGGAATTTCTCAAAAAATGATGTCGTTTAAAGACGACGGAACCGGTGCATCGAAGCGACAGAATGTGCTTTTGTGAGCACGTTCACGTTTTGACGATTATCTGCTGATCATCTCATTTTCAACGGGTTCGGCCGATCTCTCTTCATCTTGGAGACCGTGGCACGCCCCTTGCCCTTTCCTGCCTTCCGTGACTCCGGAGGTCGCAATGCCATTTCTTTGCTTCGAAGAGAACGAAGAAGTGGAGAAATCAGGATGGAGGTAAGGAAAGATGTTTGTGGAAAGATCGTTGGTGAGTTTGGCCGTAATGGCGGGAGTGATTTTGGGAGCCGCCGCGTGCGGAGGTTCGGCCTGGTCCCCGCGACCGCGCAACAAGGCGGCGGGGATTTCGCGAGCGGCCGTCGTGACCGTGGCGAGGGAAAAGCCTTTGTCGGGTTCACTCGAGAAACGAGCCCGAAAATCAGAGCGGAAGGTCCTCCAAAGGAAGGAGACGGGTTTCATCGCGAAGAACCCCGGAAACTCTGAAACGCTCGACGACACCGAACAACTCCGCCTTCCGGAGTTCGGCTCGGTCGATGAACTTTACCGTTACGGTGTCGATGCGATGCGGCGGGGAGACCATTCGCTGGCGGTTGCCGTCTTCACGGAAGTCTCAACGAGAAGGCCTCAATTCGCAAGGGCCTTCGTGAACAAGGCGCGGGTTCTGTTGCGTCTGGGGAAGTTCCGTTCGGCCCTCGACGCGGCGCGGAAGGGAGTCGAACTCGACTACCGGTCAGCGGATGCTCAAAACGTCCTGGCTCGTTGCTACCATAACCTCGGACTCGTTCGTCAGGCCGAGGAGACGTACCGGACGGCGCTGGAGATCGATTCCGCGTTTCCGTGGGCGTGGAACAACCTAGCGCTGCTCGAAATTGAGAAGGGAGAATACGAGAAGGCCGTACCGATGTTGAGGAAAGCGGTGGCGCTGGATTCTTCGGTCCCCACCTACCACAACAACCTCGGTGTGGCACTGGAGAAGACGGGACGGATTCGGGAGGCGCGGGCGCAGTATCGGGCGGCGGTCGAGGCTGATCCGTCCTACCGGAAGGCGATAGCGAGTCTGGAGCGCCTCAAGGGCTTGCCGGATCGGATTGCGATCGCGCGGAAAGAGGAGAAGCCGGCCGGCGACTTCGAAGTGACGGGCGCGAACGATGTTCGAAACGAGGAAGTGGGGGATGACGGGCCGAACGCCTCGCTATCCGATCGAATCGAGGCGGGGAACGGAAGCGAAAGGGTTGAAGAAAGGGATGCGAACGCGGAAATCGGGAGGAGGGAACCGCTCCTCGGCGGGGAAGAGAAAGGCTCTCCGCGCGCGGCCGCGGTGCTCGAAACGGAAGGGATGCTTCCGAACTGATTCCCGAAGGCCCCGGGTTTGCGGGCGGTGTTCTTCGCCTGCTGTTTCAGTTACCCTCCCGGCCCGCTCTTCGCGAGCGAGGTCGGGGGGAATTAAACATTATCGGCGTTGAATTTCGTACGTGAGCCCTCCGGAAGTGCAGGCATCGTGCCAGCAGGAAGACCCGCAAAGGGCGCGGGCGCTGGGACCGCCGGCATCCTTGCCGGCAAGAAACCCGCGAAGAACGCCGTTTGTGGGAAGCAGACATCCTGCCTGCAGAAATGAAGCGCCGGTTCTCCAACCTGCGGAACACCAAACAGGCCCTTGTCATTCCGAAAAGGGCGAAGCCCGACGAGGAAACCTCGAGGAGCGCCGATCGGCCCACAACGCGGGATACGACGCGGAGGGGATTCCTCGTTCGCCTTACGGCGAACTCGAGATGACGCCAGTGTGTCGCTTCGCCCCGCCCTGGTGTCATTCCGAGCGAGAGGGCGCGGGGCGACGCCGACAAGGAATCTCCCAGAACCCGCGACCGCGGGCCGTTCGTTAAGATCCTCCCCAGGCAGGGAAGATCGAGAAATTGATTCCAAGAATCCGCCCACCGATCAGCGATGTGTAGGCCGTGATGAGGACGATGCCGACGAGGTTGATCAGGAGGCCGAGGGAGGCCATATCGCGGATGCGGAGCCGCCCCGTACCGAAGACGATAGCGTTCGGAGGGGTGGCGATCGGAAGCATAAAGGCGCAGGAACAAGAGAGAGTGGCCGGAATCATCAGGAGCAGAGGGTGAACGTGAATCGAGCGGGCGACGCCCGCCAAAATGGGAAGGATCATCATCGTGGTGGCGGTATTTGAAGTGAATTCGGTGAGGAAGGTCAGGAGAAAGCAGACGAAGGCGACAAGAAAGATCGGACTGAGGTTTCCCACGAAAGCGATCTTTTTTCCGATCCATAACGAGAGGCCGGAGGCGCGGAACCCGGCGGCCAGGGCAAATCCTCCGCCGAAGAGCAACACGATGTCCCAGGGAAGATCCTTCGCCGTTCTCCAATCGAGAAGAAAGGTTTCCGGATTCTTTCGGGAGGGGAGGAGAAAGAGCACGATCGCCAGGGCGATCGCAACCGTTCCATCGTTGATGAATCCTTTCGGAAAGAAACGTTCCCATCCGGGAATGGTCAGAGTTCCAAGCGTCAGGGTACGCCGGGTCATCCACAAGAGAGCCATCGAGAGGAAAACCACCAGAACGACCTTCTCCTCGAAGGTCATCCTTGCCGATGCCCTGAAAGTGCTTTCGCCGGAAGACGCCGCAATGGGGAGGGTTTCCTTATTGAGGCCGTACCAGGAAACGATGATCCGCCAAACGACGAGGAGGAAGAGAAGAGAAAGAGGGGCGGCGAACAGGAGCCACTGGGCGAAGGAGATATCGGGAGCCTTGGGAAACGACGTGAGCAGGATTTGCGTGAACGCCATGTTGGGAGGGGTACCGACGAGGGTGGACATCCCGCCGATCGAAGCGGCATAGGCGACGCCGAGGAGAGCGGCCTTCCCGAAGTTATTGGAGAATTTTTCTTCGGAGCGTTCCTCGGCATTGGCGACGATCGCGGCGACGATGGGAACCATCATCATTGTCGTGGCTGTGTTTGAAATGCCGCTTGAAAGGAGCGCCGTCGCGGCCATGGCCCCGAGCACGATTCGCGCCGGGCGATTTCCGCAAAAGGCCAGGGTTCGAAGAGCGATCCGCCGGTGGAGATTCCATCGTTGCATCGCCAAGGCCACGAGAAATCCTCCGATGAAGAGAAAGATGATATGGTTGAAATAGACGGGCGCCGTCGCCTTGCCGCTCATGATTCCCATCGTCGGAAAGAGAACCACGGGAAGGAGGGAGGTGATCGCCAGCGGAACGACCTCCGTTATCCACCACAGCGCCATCCAGACGGCGATCCCGGCCATGCGTGTTACCTGAGGGTGACCGGGACTGAGATCGACGAAGAAGGTTATGAACAGACACGCGACCGGCCCGGCGGCCTGAAGGAGAAAGGGGGAAGAAAAAGCAAAGCGTTTTTTTGCTGGGAGAAGATTCTTCATTCCGCGGATCGCCTCCTCATTCAGAGGGGAGGAGTCTAATCCTAAAGAAAAGGGCAGGCAAATGATTGGAAAAAAGAAGGGAGGCATGGCGAATCATTTGCGGAGATACGGATTAATTCGGACCGGCAGACCCATTTCGCAGCCGTTCCATTAGGAAGAGAAAGGCGGTGCGGGTTTTTATTCCGCGAAAGGCGGATCGGTGTTTCGTAGTCCAAAGAGTCTACACTGCGACTGTGGAACGAAAATGAAGCGCTGGTTCTCCAACCTGCGGTTAGCGGAACGAGCAATAAACGGTGTCCCGGGAACGCAGAGCTGCCTACCGACAGGCAGGCATCTTGCCTGCCCCCACCCAAAAATTTTGCTGATGAGCCGGTTTAAAAAGGCCTCTGTCATCCGGTTCGGACTGTTTCATTTCGGGGGGTTCTTTGGAAATCCCTCACTGCAACTCTTGAAGCAAGGAACGATAGCTTTTGTAGTGATGGACGGCGATTCCGGCGAAGGCAGGGTTTTCCCGGAAGGCCCGAGCGGTCTTGACAAGAACCGCGTTGAATTCTTCCTTCGTCCGTCCAGCGAAAGATATCTTCTTTTGAAGAGCAGGGGAGTGTTCCACTTTTTCCGTCTCGAGTCCGATCCAGATCCGGAGTTTCTTTCTACGTTTTTGGGATAGGAGTTTGGCGTGGCACAGTTCGCCGCGCGAGTGAGCGATTGTTCCGTCCTTTCCCTCCGAGAAAGTTCGGTAAGCCATAATCCCGGCATTGTCCACGAGGTCCAACAGGTGATAAATCAAAGGTTGATTGACCGAATTGAGATTCAGTGCGGCGATCGGCTTTCCGGAAGCATCAAACTCGTCCAGAAAGAAACTCACGTCGATACCGTAGGAAAGTTGTTGACCACTTCCTCGGATTATATCAACACATCCCTTGTTCAATTCGTAATAATCCCGCATGAGTTCCGGACGTATCGCCTTATCGTTCCATTCGGGAAGTGTGTGTGGCTCGTTGTCCAAGTGAATGCCATCCCAACGTTCGTCTCTCGAAACCGAGGCATTGTAGGCGAGGATGGCGCGAATTTGAGAAAAGACCTTCGGGTGGTTTCGTTTTCGGCAAAACGGAGCGTAACCATCGAGAGCGTGGACGCGGATACCTGCCGAGTGAAGCACTCTCAATGTACGCCTCAACGCCGGGATATTCACCAAAACGGTTTTGAATTGTGGGCTGTTTTCGTTTTCGAATCGGTAAAGCATTTGCAAAAAGACGTCCTGAACATTGTGGCGCTTGCAAAAGGCAGTGAATTCCTTCAAACCTGATGGCGAATCGGTGATCTCGCGCGTATGCCACATCCAGATTGCCTTCGGAATGCTTTCCGGAGCCAGTCCTACCGGAGACGGTATTAGGAGTGGCCGTGGAGGCGTCTCCTTGAGAGGAGGAGAGGAGGTCTTGGAAGTGACGAGCGTTGAGACGGTTCTCTTCTGTTTCGGTGGATTCCTGTCCCGGGCACATCCGGCGAAAGCGGAGAAGATCAGAGGAAGAGCCAGGAAGAGGGAGAACCATCTCTCCCGGGACCATTGTGGGTTTTTTCTAACGGGTTGACTCCTTTTCCGCCATGAATTTCTTTTCCGCGTCCGGCCTTCGTCGTTCCGCAAAGGTGGCGCCGTCGTGAGAAGGACGGAAGACCGCTTCGTATGAGCACACATAAAGAGGAACACAAGCTGGCATTTCCCATCAACGGACACTAAACAACGAGGCGGGAGAAAACAACGGTAAAAAAATCGCAAGGCCGGGCGAAAACGCTGACCATTCCGAGTCATTTCATGCGATCCGTGATGTCTCGCATTTCCCTGGAGTGCCGGTGTGTTCCGCGGTTCTTTTTCTCTGCCCTCACTTCCCCATTCCAGTATAATGAAACGGATGAGCAAAGTCTTATTATTGCAATGCGCGGAATATGATGACGTCACGGAATCCGTGGCCCAAATCTTTCGCTTCTTTGATTGGGCGAAATCCCCTTTGGAACGTTCGGCTGACCGCGATCACTCTTCCGACCTGGCCGCCAAAAACGGCAACGGGCGGAAATCGAGTGCCGGGCCGGTCCTTCTCAAACCGAACCTCCTCAAGGCCACCCGAGCCGAGGAAGCCGTCGTGACGCACCCGGCTCTCGTCAACGCCGTCCGGTCTCGGATCGAAGGCTTTTCGAACGAAATACTGATCGGCGACTCGCCCGGTTGGGGCCGTGCCGAAGCCGTGGCGAAGACGGCCGGCTATTCCGTGGAGAAACCCCGGGTGAAGATCGTCGATTTCCGGCGAGGATCTTTTCTCGAAAGGAAAAGACCGCGTCGAGGGCCGCGGGGTATCTTTTTGGCTCGTGAGGCCTTGGAGGCCTCCGTGATCTTCGATCTTCCGAAATTGAAAGGTCACGTGCAGATGGGGTTTACCGGAGCCGTAAAGAATCTCTTCGGCTGTGTGGTCGGGAAGCGAAAGCCGCTCTACCACTGCCTCGTTTCCAATTCGAAGAAGGCCTTCGCGCATCTGCTTTTGGATATCGTCGAGGCCTTGCCGCCGGTGCGCGTCGTGATGGATGGGATTGTTCTGATGGAAGGGGACGGTCCATCGGCGGGACGCCCCCGGCACGGAGGGTTTCTCTTGGCGGGAGAGGATCCGCTCTCCGTCGACATCGTCGCGGCGAAGATCCTAGGGTTTGCGCCGGACGAAGTGCCGCTTCTTGCGGCGGCGAAAGAGCGGGGATATCCGTGGAGGATTTCCGATATCGAGACGGAGGGAGCCGCGATCGAGGAGATACGGCTTCGCGATTTTGTTCGCCCGCGAAACATCGATATTACGTTTAATCCGTTTCGGTTGGCGTGGAGTGTAATCAAGGGACAGTGGTACCGGTATGCTTCCGTGCAGTAAGAGGAGGGAGTCTCAGACGATAGAAACGCCGGTGCGAATCGAGGTTGGTGTCAGAAGCGGGAGGACGTAGGGAGAGGATGGATCTCGTAGAGACGACCGACGGAGAGAGAGGGCGACGGGGGACGATAAAAATAGAGGCGATCTTTTTGGGTTGGGGGGTGGCGCTCGAACGTGGGCGAATCGCGCGGATGCTCGGCCGCGGCCACGGCCGGTTTGATCTTATCTTCTTTTCACGAAAGGATGCACGATTCGCGGAAAAAAACCCGCGGCTGTTGCAGTGCGGCGAGGTGCTCGTGTCGCGAAACAGGGAGGAAGGTTTGTGGAATCTGAGGGAATGGTCCGAGGAGCGGGAAAGCGGCGTGGGCGGATCGGATTGGCGGACGATGGTCTGCGCCTCTGCGGCCGCCGAACTCGTTCTCCTTCTGGCTCCGGAGGAGACGATGGGAGCCGATCTCTTTCCTCTTGTGGCGGCCGCCGGACGGCATCTTCCCGAGGCGATCGATCCCGTGGCGTTTCTCGCCGGTTTCGCTTTTTCTTGCCTTGACAGGGAAGGGTTCGGCGGAGAAGAGAAACTCTCCGGTATCGCGGCGCGGTTTCGAGAACGAGTTATTGGTACCGGTCCCGCCGGCTGGACGCGATTTCGTCTCGCGACGTCCGCCGCACGGAGGGAGATTCCACGTGCCGTGCATCGGTTGGTGGAAAGTGTTGCGGAGCGCCGTTGGAAATCCTTTGCGGTTCTTGAAGAGATGATCTGACGGAGGTGAGGGGCGGAAGAAACGCAGTCCGAGCAAGGCAGAGCGAACCGGTTTTCGGCGACGAATCTCCCTCCTCGGCAACCCCCTACGGCTGGAACGAGGTCCCACCGATTCCAATCTTTTTTTTGACAGGGGAAGGAATCTCGCGGCCAATTTTTCCTCGAGGGGCGACCTGCGCGAAATTGACAAAATGCAAGAATGACACCTTTTCTTGGGGGAGGGGAGTGGATAGAATGATCGATAACGCGAGTGTGGGAAGGGAGGAAGAGGGCGATGGAAGAGGAACTGTTGAAGGTTCTGAAGGGAAGCAGGATTTTCGAGGGGTTGGAAGAGGAGGAGTGCCGGAAGGTTTTGGCCTTGCTCGAACCGATCAAATTCAAATCCGGGGAGATCATTTTCGAGGAGGCGAGTCCGGGAACGGAATTGTACGTGATGCCGAGAGGGAGGGTAAGTGTGGAGTTACGGCTGGCGGACAAATCGGTGACTGAACGGATCTACCAGGCGTACGACAACGAGGTTTTCGGAGAGATGGCGCTGATCGACGGTCATCGGCGCAGCGCCCGGGTTCGGGCGATGGAGGACCTTGAGATTTTCAAGGTGGAACGCGAAAAACTTTTGGCGCTGATGGAGGAGGATTATCGCATCGGTTACAAGATCATGAGCAATATGGCGAAGATTTTGGCGACGCGGTTGCGAGACACGAATCTTTCCCTTCGAAACGCCCTGTTGCAGAACCGGTATATCTTCGACGAGATCCAATAAGCGAAGCGGTCGTGTTTTCCGCCATGGATGCCGCCGGTTCGGGATGACTTTCGTCACCCGGGGTCTTTAACTAATGCCGAAAAGTTCACGCCGGCGGACTCGACCGCGTACCGCCGCGGAGGAAGCGGCGGATCTACGCCGCCTTCTGCCGCCGTTTCTCCTGCTGACGGCGATCTTTTTCCTCGGCGGAGTGGGGTACTACATCATCGGCTGGTACGGCCATGCGACCGGGCGGCTATCGGAGCCGTGGCCGCTCTATGAATGCTTTTTTATGACGGCTATATCTCTCACGACCGTTGGATACGGGGACTGGCTGGGAGTCCGTGGTTTTCGAGCGGCGGAACTCTACACGATCGGGGTCCTCGTTGCAGGGATGGGGGGTGTTCTTTACGGGGTTTCGGAGTTGACGTCCTATTTCGTGGAAGGGCATCTGCTGCACCTGATGGAGAGGAGGCGGAGAATGAAAAAGATCGAGAGGCTGAAGGATCACGCGATTCTGGCCGGGGGGGGCGACACGGGGGTCGGGGTGATGCGGGAACTGACGTCCACGAAGACGCCGTTCGTTTTGATCGACAGTGACGCGGAGGAGTGCGCGAAATTACGAGAGGAATTTCCGGAAGCCTTGATTCTGGAAGGAGACGCGACGGAGGACGATATGCTTTTGCGCGCGGGAATCGAACGAGCGCGCGGCCTGATCGCTTGCCTGCCCAGCGACAAGGACAATCTTTTTCTCGCTATTACCGCCCGGAATCTCAATCCAAACCTGCGCATCGTGGCGCGGGCCCTGGCCGAGAACATGGAGGAGAAACTTCGAGCGGTCGGCGTGGACCGCGTCGTCTCGACCTCCTTCACCGGTGGACTGCGCCTTGCTTCCGAGTTGATCCGGCCTCAGGTCGTAACCTTTCTCGATAGAATGATTCGCGAGAGCGAGGATTTCCGATTCTGCGAGGTCCAGATACAGCCCGGTTCCGAGGTGGACGGGGTGCATCTCCTGAAATCCGGTATCCGCTCGAAGACGGGAGTGAACGTGATTGCGATCCGTGATGCTTCGGGCCGCTACCACTACAATATGGATATCGAACGTGAACTGCGCTCCGGTGATATCCTCTTTGGAATAGGAAACCCCGAGATGGTGCGAAAACTGCGGATGATCTGCGGAGTCCCTCCGGAGGGAGAGATCTCCTAGTGGAGTGGATAGATACCCATACTCACTTGGATATGGAGGAGTTCGAACCGGACCGGCAGGCCGTACTCGAACGTTCCCTCGAGGCTGGCGTCGTCGGATGGATCGTACCCGGAACGACGTTGGAAGGAACCCGCCGTGCCTTGACGGCGTCTTGGCGAAGGGAAGGGATCTTCTTCGGAGCCGGAATTCATCCGCACGAAGTGGAAACGACTGAATGGGACGAGGTGCTTTTCCGGGAACTTCTCGAGCACCCGGAAGTCGTGGCGGTCGGGGAAACCGGCCTCGATTATTATTATGGAGCGGAGACGCGGCGAAAACAGATCGTGTCCTTGGAACACCATGCGGCGTTGGCGGCGGAGACCGGGGTACCTCTGATTCTTCATTCACGAAACGGAAAGGACGGAAACGTTTCCGCCTTCGCCGAAATCTTCGCCGTGCTCGCTGGAATTTCCGATGTCGTGTTGCATTCTTTTACAGGAACGCGCGCCGAAGCCGAGAAGGCACTGGAACGCGGATGGTATCTCGGAATGGGCGGAATCGCGACATTCCCGAGAAGCGCGGAATTGCGTGAGGTCTTCGGGAGCATTCCGTTGGAACGAATTCTTTTGGAGACGGATGCCCCCTATCTCGCTCCTGTCCCCTATCGGGGAAAGAGAAACGAACCAGCCTACTTGGTTGAAACCGGATCGCTTCTGGCCAGACTTCAGGAAAGATCGATCGGGGAAGCGGCCGCGGAGACCTCGCGGAACGCAGATACACTCTTTTTCCGCAAACAGCGGCGGCGCGAATAAAACCTGCGGGGAATCGGGTACTGGCGGACAGAAGTGTCATATCCGCATTTTTCGCTTTGGATGGGAACGAGGGAACAAGGGAAGACGAAGAGAGAATCCGCTTTGCAGTTTGGATGGCATTTCGTTTTCCTTTCCGGTTGACCGCGCGGAACCGCCCCGGATAATGAAGCGGTTTTTTCTGGAGAGGAGTTGGAGATTGGCGAAAAAGTTCGGGGAGCGGTTTCGGTTCGATTTCGGCCGGCGGCGGCTTTCCTTCTGGAGGATCCCTTTTCTTACGGCCGTCGTCTTTTTGGCAGGGTTCGGGCCGTTGCCGCCATTGAAATCGGTCGTCGTTCTCAGCGACGGAAAATCCGTGTCTTTTGAGACGCGGGAGCGATTCGTCGGCGAAGCCCTGCGTTCCGCCGGGATCACCTTCGGCGAGGATGACGTTGTTCTTCCGCCGGCCGGCAGCGTTCTGGTGCCGGGCGAGGTCGTCACCGTGAGGCGCACTTCGGAAAGTCTCGTCGTTCGCAGAGAACTCGTTTCGAACAAGACCATTGTGATTCCGAACAAGGCCTTGAAGGAGGGGAAGGAGGTCGAGCTGCGGGCGGGACATCCGGGGCTCGTGCGGAAAACCGTGAGAAGGATAATCAGCAACAACACCGTGAAGGAAGAGGTACTGGCGGAGGATACACTTCTTTCTCCGGTGGATCGGAAGGTCTTTCGAGGGACGCGGGGCACCGAATCGAGACCACGAATCTTGACTTTGTTGGCGACGGCGTACACGCCGGGGCGTGAATCTTGCGGAAAATACGCAGACGGAAAGACGGCGGTGATGAGCCGAGCGGGGTACGGCATTGTCGCCGTCGATCCCAAGGTGATTCCTCTGGGAACGCGGCTTTACGTGGAGGGATACGGCTTCGCGCTGGCGCAGGATGTGGGAGGGAGAATTCGAGGGAGAAGGATCGATCTATTGATACCGGATTTGAAAACGGCCCGCCGTTTCGGGGCGAGAAAGGTGAAGGTTTATGTCTTGGATTGAAGGGAAGGGGGAGGAATCGTCGGAAGGGAGGGAGTTCAAGAGGAGAACACTGTTCCGTGCCGGAACCGCGGCGGTATTTCTCGCCGTCATTCTACTGGCGGAGATGTTCGGGGGATGTGGTCGCGCGAAAAAGAACGCCGCAGGGGACGAGACGATTTCGGCTGCGGACAGCGAATGGGCCGGGAGCCTGGCGGAACTCCAAAAACGGATTCGTGAGGCGGGCGCACCCTTCGGCGTCGTGATCATCACCGGCTCGGAGTGGGGGCGCTATGAGAAGGATATCTACGAAAGTCCGGAGATCAAGCCGCTGTTGGCGGCGGTTCCACGGATGCGCGTGGATTGGAAGGCCGCGGATGCGTTACGGGAACGGTACGGCGCCAAGGATGCCCCCGGACTTTGGTTTCTCGACGGAGCCGGCCGCGAAATCACCCATCTGGAAGGAGCGCGAGACGTGGCTTTTGTCCGGAGAGTCTTCGAGCATGTCCGAGAATATCCGAAGCCACGGACGGAGTTGCGCGAGTCCGCGGAAAAGGACTCCGGTGCCAGAATTCGCTTGATCGAAGTGCTTCTTGAGACGGGAAACCCCGACACGGCGTTGTTGGAATGTCGGCGGACGACCAAAGAGTTGAAGGGAGCGCAACCGGCGCTTCTCTATTACCTTCACGCCTATTCCGCGGGGGAAGCGGGGGCGTTGCGGGAGGCGGAGCGTGTCGCGCGCCAGTATCTCCGGAAATTTCCCGGCGGTTCGGAACGTGCGGCCGTCAGATGGATTCAGACCTTTCTCGCGATGAAACAGAAGCGTCAGCGAAGCGCTGAAAGAACGATCTCAAAAATGTTGAGCGCCGACTCCACATCTCCGTACACGCGCCAGGCGGTCACCGCCTTCGCGATTCAGTATCTGGCTCGCTCCAAGCGGGACCCGGCGGCGGCGGAACGTTTCTTGACGAAGGCGATCAAGGCGGGGACTCCGTGGTCGGCCGATTTCCTCCTCGCGCGGGCTCTTGTCCGAAGTGGGTTGCCGAACGGGATGCCGGCGGCTTTGGAGGACCTTCGCACTGTCGTCAAGGAGGGGGGTGAGCGCGCCGAGGAAGGTCTCGATCAATTGACGGCGGTCGCCGCCTCGCGGGTCGGTGCTCCCTGGGCCGCTGACATCATCCTCTTCCTCCAGAAGATGGCGCGGAGCGAGTCGTTGGGATTCGCCGCCCGCCTCCGGCTCGCTCAACTCTACCTACTCAACGGGGACGTTACCTTGGCGGACGAGGAAGCGCGACTCGTTTCGGCTTCCGGCGGTCCCCTGGCTCCCGCGGGAATGCTGCTCCGGGGCTCGATCGCCTTGGACGGGGAAGGAAATCCGAAGAAAGCCCTGGCCGCCTTCGGCGAATGCCTGGAGAAGTTCGCGGGAAGTACGTGGGAACCGGCGGCGCGGTATGGTCGAGCGCGTGCCCTCTTCTTTCTTGCGCGCGTCAAGGACGCGGCAGAGGCGTATGCTTTTCTTGAAAAGTATCTCCAGGGACGCCGGTATCTTCCGGAATCGTTTCGTTATGTTTTGCCCTCGATGATGCCCGCGGAGGTTTTTCAGTCCCAGATCGCGGCTTTTCGGCGGAAACTGGCGGAACTGGAGAAGGAGAAGAACGGGGCGGCGGTGTTGAAGGAGTACGTTGCCGGGACGATCGCCGCCGCCCGTGGCGACACGGAAACAGCGACAAGGGTCTTTCGCGCCGTTACCGCCGATTATCCCGCCTCGAGTCTGGCGGATGACGCCTATATACAGTTGGGGACTTTGGCGATCCGCGAGGGGCGGGTCCGGGAGGCAACAAAGCACTGGCAACGCGTCGTGAATTCGTATAAGGGTTCGGACCAGTACGAGCGGGCCCGGCAGTATCTCGCCGGACTCCGCCGGTTTCGTGGATGATCTTGGTGGAACGAGAGAATCAATGGGAGGTGAAGGAATGTCCGAGATTGTGAAGGTCAAGGGACGTGAGATTCTGGATTCGCGTGGAAATCCGACGGTGGAGGCGGACGTGACGCTGTCGTCCGGTGTGGTCGGTCGTGCGGCCGTGCCGTCGGGAGCCTCGACCGGACAGCGAGAGGCGGTGGAGTTGCGCGACGGCGATAAGAAGCGTTTTCTCGGCAAGGGCGTTCAGAAGGCCGTGAAGAACATAGATACGAAGATCGCGCGGGAAGTGGAAGGACGGGATGCCTTCGATCAAACCGGCCTCGACGCCTCCCTTTGTCGTCTCGATGGGACGCCGAACAAGTCGAAATTGGGAGCCAACGCCATCCTTGCTGTCTCGCTTGCGACGGCCCACGCGGCGGCCAGGGAACGGGGGCTGCCACTGTACCGATACATCGGGGGAATCGGAGCGCGGATTTTGCCGCTGCCGATGATGAACATCCTCAACGGCGGCGCGCACGCGGATAACAATGTCGATATTCAGGAGTTTATGATCTTGCCGGCGGGGGCGAAGACCTTTGCCGACGCGCTTCGGATCGGCTCCGAAGTCTTTCACAATCTCAAGGCCGTTCTGAAGAAGAAAAAGTACGCCACCTCCGTCGGTGACGAGGGGGGCTTCGCGCCCAACCTCGGCTCGAACGAGGAAGCGCTCCAGGTCATTGTAACCGCGATCAAGGCGGCGGGTTACAAGCCGGGCAAGGATGTTCTGCTGGCGATCGACGCCGCCGCGTCCGAATTCTGTTCCGGAGGAAAATACCGCCTCGAATCGGAAAAGAAAACCTATTCGAGGAATGGCATCGTCGATTATTGGGAACGTCTGGTGGATAAGTACCCGATCGTTTCGATCGAGGACGGCTGCGGCGAGAACGACTGGAAGGGGTGGGAACTGTTGACCGACCGGCTCGGCGATCGCATTCAGATTGTCGGGGACGATATCTTCGTGACGAATCCCGCGATACTGGCGAAGGGGATTGAGCAGGGGATCGCGAATTCGATCCTGATCAAGGTGAACCAAATCGGAACACTGAGCGAGACGCTGGCGGCGGTGGAATTGGCGCATCGGAACGGGTACACGACCGTGATAAGCCATCGTTCAGGCGAGACGGAGGATACGACGATCTCGCATCTTGCCGTCGCGTTGAATACCGGACAGATCAAGACCGGCAGCGCCTCGCGAACCGACCGGATCGCGAAATACAACGAGTTGATGCGGATCGAGGAGGAGTTGGGGAGTTCCGGATTCTTTGCCGGGCGGGACGCCTTGGGCTGATGAAATCGGCGCCGGAACGAAGGCTCCTCGTTCCGGCGATCTTTGTTGCGGTTCTGCTTCTTTTTCTTGCGGGCTTCTTTCTTCTCAGCCGCGGGAACTTGCGCGGCGGAGGAAAACCTCCGATAACCGCGGCCGTCGTTCCCAAGGCTCCGGGGGGGAACGTCGAGCCGGGAGTCGATACGGGGGCTCTTTTGGACTGGTTTCTTGCGAGGCAAAAGGCTTCGAGGTTGCTCTCCTCCGACGAAGGAACCGTCAACGCGTACACCTATGACCAAGCGCTGGCCGCGATCGTCTTTACCGCCTTCGGTCATCCGGACCGTGCGCGCCGTGTTCTTGATTTCTTTCTGGAAAAGGCCGGCGGGCGATTCCACGGATTCACCGATTATTATCCCGTTACCGGCGAGGATGTGACAGACGCGCGCGCGGCGGGCCCCAACGCTTGGATCATTCTCGCGATCAATTTTTATACGGCGAGAACGGGCGACCGGCGTTATCTTCCGCTTGGCAGAACCATCGCGGATTGGATCCTCAAGGTTTTAAAGACGCGAGAGGGAGCCGTGGCAGGCGGAACAGATCCCTGGGGCGGCCCGATGAGTTGGGTCGCAACGAACACAACCTCGACTGTTTCTCGGCCTTCCGTGACCTCGCCGTCTTGACGGGCGAAACGAGGTACGCCGCCGCGGCGGCGATCCTGAGGTGGCTGGAATCGGAACCCTACGCCCCTGATCGAGCGCATCCAGGGAACGGCCGAGAGGATCAAAACTACGCGACCGATATTTCGAGTTGGGGCGTGTTGAGCCTGGGACCGGAAAAGAAGGGGCTTCTGAAATACGCCGAACGGATGTCCTTGACGAGAAAATCCTTTCGGGGGCGCGCTGTGATCGAAGGGTTCGATTTTGGGGGACCGTACCGCGATACGACCTTTCCGGATCGTGACGCCGTTTGGCTCGAGGGGACCGCCCAAATGGCCGTTGCGTATCGTTTGGCCGGAGAGGAGTAGCGGGCACGGCATTTTATCCGGGAAGTCGGCAAGGCCGTGATTTCGGGACGAGATGGTTTCGGGATTCCGTACGCCTCGAATCGCGGAACACCGGCCGGCGGTTCCTGGACAATGCCCGACTCCTACCCTTGCGTCTCTTCCGCGGCATGGTATCTCTTCGCGACGGAAGCGGTGAATCCTTTTTTCGAGCAGTGGGATCCCGGCGCGCGGAACGCGGAAATACGCGCGCTTTTCTCGGATCTTGAGCCTACGGTCGTTCCGCCCGTGCTCGAAAATCTCCACGGGTTCAATCGCATCACCGTCGGCTCCACGTATCGCATCGGGAAGGGGAGAGGAGATCACAGAAGCATCGTCCGGCTTGAACGGAAGGGAGAGAGGGCGTTGATGCGGTTCGATTTCAACTTCTCGCTGGATGAGAACGGGGAAGAGAGCACCCGTGATACGGCGTGGCGGCGTTTCGATCGCCGTTTCGTCGCGCCTCGACGGATATCGACGAAAGGCTATCGTTCGATTGAGATTCGATTTCGCGGGGATGGGTCGCGGAACCAGTGGCGCGTGATCGAGCGGAAGGGGAAGGAAGAATACCGCAGCGCCGCGGTTGCGATGGACCGGCCGACGTGGCGAACGATCCATATCCCTCTCGCCATGAAGAACCTCACGGGTTTCTCATTTCTTCTCGAGGGAGGCGACCGCGGAGGGTCCTCGCTTCTCGTCGAGTCGATCCGTCTCTCCCGGACGGCGCCCGATCGGCCCGCCGCTTTTCTTTCCTCCAGCATGCCCGTGCGCCGGTGGCGGCTCTTGACGGGCTTCGAATCGGACAAGGTTTGGAAGAGGGGGAGTGTGCGGACGGATGGAGCGGCGGCGGTGGACTGGGAAGCCCCCGGACCGCGAAGTTGGTACGTGACGCCTCAGGATCCGGATTACGATGCCGATTGGGTCCGTTTTGGGCAACAGAGTTTTCGAATCGCCTGGAGTCCGGCGCGTGGCGACTGGCGTCCTTTGCCGTCCTTCCCGGAAAGGTCTCCCAAGAGCACCCTCGGGGCGAGAAGGTGGATCTGTCGCGATACAGGGAACTGAGTTTCTGGATTCGAAGTGAGGAGCGGGAGATTGCCTTTCGGGTGATAGCGCGCACCGCCTCGGTGAAGTCGCCGATAACGAACAAGCGGAGTCGGAAGTTCCGTGCTTTTCCCCACTGGACGCGCGTGACCGTCGCTCTCGACCGGCTCATCGGCCGGCGCAATCGCGTCGAGATGCTTGGACTCGAGATCGCCCCGGAAGAGATACGCAAGGCCGGTGTCCTTTACACGGACAACTGGATGTTGGTGTAGGGTGCTGTTGTGATTTGAGGGAAGGGAACAAGGGCGTGGGCGGAATGAAGGCGGTTTTTCAGGAAGCCCGGGTGTCATGCCCGCGGAAAGAGAAGCGCCGTCCTGGGACCGCGGGCATCCTGCCTGCAAAAACGGGTTCGTAGAGGACTACCTTTCGGCCGCCCCGATCCTATGCGGGTTTTCGGCCAGGGGCTGACCTGGCAAAATCCGGCAAAAAGTGCCCATTTTTCGCCCGTGCACCTATATCTCCGAAAGCGTTTGACGGAAAGCGAAGGCGTAGCCGATACTACAAGCCCGTGGAAAGAACTTCGGTCTGCCGCGGCGACACGACCGGCCGGCGGGTACGACGGCCGGCAGTCTTTCTTGCGCAGCCCGCGGTGGCCGGCGTTTCCACGGGGACTCGAACTGGGGAGCGCGAGAATGAAGAAACTGCCGATCGGGATTCAGAACTTCGACGAGATCGCGACGGGGGATTATATCTACGTCGACAAGACAGAGTATCTCCACAAGTTGCTGGTCGAAGGCAAGGCCTATTTCCTCTCCCGCCCGCGGCGGTTCGGGAAGTCCCTTCTGATCTCGACGCTGGAAAACCTCTTCCTCGGCCGCAAGGAACTCTTCGAGGGGCTGTGGATCCGGGACCGGTGGGAATTCGAGAAGCACCCGGTGGTGCGGATCGATCTCGTGGCGGTCGATCGGAAGAACGCCGCGGTTCTCGAGCAGGGACTGCTCGAGAAGGTCCGGGAGATCGGGACACGGTACGGCGTGAAGGTGGAAGGGAAGCATATCGCGGGAGCATTCTATGAACTGATCAGGAAGTTGAGCGCGCACGGAAGGGTCGTCGTCCTGATCGACGAGTACGACAAACCGATCATCGATTTCGTAACCAGGCCCGAGATCGCGAAGGAGAACCGGGAGGTCTTGAAGAACTTCTATGGGATCCTGAAGGCGGCGGACGAATACCTGAAGTTCGTGCTCTTGACGGGGGTGAGCAAATTCACGCGGACGAGCATCTTCTCGGACCTGAACAATCTGTATGACGTAACGATGGATAAGGCTTTCAGTAATATGTTGGGATATACGGAAGAAGAAGTGGACGCTTATTTCGAAGGGCATATGGAGGAAGTTGCGAAGGACCTCGGCGAGGATACGAATTTCGTAAGAGAAAAGATGAAGCACTGGTATAGCGGGTATCGTTTTTCAGAGAGAGACGAAAAGGTTTACAATCCGTTTTCCGTTTTGAACTTCCTGAAACACAAGCGGTTCGACAACTACTGGTTTCAGAGCGGGACGCCGACGTTTCTGGTCGAGCTGATGCGGGAGAGGAATTACGACGTCTCACATCTGGAAACCTTGATCATGACCAGTGATATGTTCTCGAAGTTCGACGTGGAGCGGATCGAGGTGGAACCGCTTCTCTTCCAGACGGGGTATCTGACGATCACGGGAGCCTTCCAGCGGGCGGGGCGGTGGTTCTACGAGCTGGGATATCCGAACGCGGAGGTGGAGGAATCGCTGTTGAACTGCCTGCTGGACGGCTACACCGGCGGCGAGTGGGACCGGCAGCAGAAGTTCGTGCTGGAGATGAGCGATC
Organism: Candidatus Hydrogenedentota bacterium; assembly: GCA_003697085.1. Classification (GTDB taxonomy): domain Bacteria; phylum UBA8481; class UBA8481; order UBA8481; family J006; genus J006. Next base: position 10,919 of record RFFU01000037.1, on the reverse strand, counting down.
TTCTGAACGCGGGACAGATGGACGAGTTTCTCGAGCGGTTGAAGGTGCTGTGGTCCGGTGTTCCGTACGAGATCGTGATCAACAAGGAGGACTACTACAACAGTCTGATGTACATGAGCCTGAAGATGATCGGGCTGGAGGGGGCGTTCGAGGTGATGACGAACCGCGGGCGACTGGACTGCGCGCTGGAGCTGAAGGACCGGGTTTACATCTTCGAGTTCAAGATCGACGAGGCGCCGCAGAAGTGCATCGAGCAGATCAGGGAGAGGGGTTATCACGAGAAGTACCGAGACCGGGGGAAACCGATCGAACTGGTCGGCGTGACGTACTCAAGTGAAGAGAAGAACATAACGGGATGGACGGTGGAACGCGCGTAGGGGCGGAAAGCGAAGACGGAACCGGCCGGCCGCCCCTCTTCCGAGGTCTTGGCTTTTCTGACGGGCTCTCAGTTCCGATGCCGGTGCTCGTTCCTGACGCTAATCAATGCCTTCCATCCCCGGGCTGATGGAGGGACGGGATAAATTTCGCCTCTCCCGGCGTTCTTCTGGATAGCGGGAGTGGGGAAGTGAGGATGAGCCCCCGCCGACGAAGAGGAAAAACTTCGAGACGAGTGAGGCCGAAAAATGGAATCCGTAGGCACGTTAAACGATCACCCGAAGCCGGGTGTTTTATTTCTCGTTCCTGCGAGTTCTCTTGGAAACTCCTCCTCCACGGTTTCAGTGAATGCGAGGAAAAGCCTGAGAAAGGAAACGTTCCTAAGCGAGAGACTGGAAGGGGGAGGGACTCTCCGGATACAGATATCAGCGTGAAAGGAATTTTCGAAAGCGGTAAAGTAAAAGAATGAAGAGCCGAAGAATCAGGATGTGCTCCCGAGTGTTATTCGTGACGGAACGATTTCCACCCGCGCCGGGGGGGGTTGCCGCCAGCGCGGCGCGGATCATAGAGAATCTTTGGAAGTCGGGCGTCGAACTGGAAGTCCATACAATGGACGGAGTAGTTTCGCCGGAACGACTTGTTCCGAATTCAACTGGAGATCAGTACGACCTCGATACCTTTGATTATTTGGCCGTCGAGGAGTTCCATCCGGAGGAGACCAGGCGTTCTCCAGGGGACCGTGGGGGCGAAGGGGCGGGGGTTGTTCGGATTTTTCGTTACGGACTTGGAGCAAAAAAAACCGTTTCTGTTCTTTCGGATGATGAGGACTACCGCGCGTATCATTTCATAAGGGACAGGGCACGCCGTTTCCGGCCGAGGATCATTCATGCTCATTTCCTCGATCCCGGGGGGTATTTGGCGGTTCTGCTGGGGAGAGATTTGGGGATTCCGGTTCTGGTGGTTGCTCGCGGCAACGATATCGACCGCTATCCGTTTCTTCCGGGCCGGCTCGAACGGCTGCGGCTGACGATCGAGCGTGCGGACGTTGTTGCGGCGGTGAGCCGTGATCTTGCGGGGAGGATCGAAGCGTGGTTCGGGCGGAAGGCCGAGGTGGTTCCGAACGGGATCGAAGTGCCGCGCCGTCTTCCTCGAAGGCGGCGCAACGTTATACCGACGATCGGTTTTCTCGGCGAGGCGCGGTATAAGAAGGGAATCGACCGTTTGCTCGAAACGTTCGCGGAGGTGAATCGCGTGCGGCCGTGCCGGTTGATGATCATCGGCGAGGTTCGGAAGGCGGACCGAGGGTATTTCGAACGTTTTGTCGGTAGGAACGCCGCCCTCTGCCGAAATCTCGTAAAGACGGGGATGATTTCGGATAAAGAGAGGATCAAGGAATACGTTAGAAATTGTGACTTAATGATTTTCCCTTCGCGAAGCGATGGGCTTCCGAACGCCGTTCTGGAATCAATGGCCTGGGGAGTGCCGGTTTTGGCGACGGCGGTCGGAGGGATACCGGAAGTCATCGAAGAGGGAGAAACGGGGTTTTTGATCACGCCGGAGAGGTGGGAAGTGCTCCCGAAGCGGATACTCGAGATTCTAGCGAAACCGGCGGAGGCGCGGAAGATCGCTCTCCGTGCTCGCGAAAGCATCCGCCGGCGATTTCCTCCGGAAGAAGAAGTGAATGGCTACCGGAAAATCTACGCACGGCTTCTCGCTCGAGATTCCTATTTTTGAGGAAAGAACGGGGAAAGCTGAGGAGAGAACGGGGTAAGCGGGGGAACTCCGGCGGGGATAAGGGAGCGCGTTCCGAAATCTTGGGAGAAAAAAACACGGAAGCGCAGCGTGCGCCTCCGTGGAGCCGAGAGATTTTTGTTTTAGGAATAGGAGACGAGCCGACGAATTAGGGATAAAAGATCAGCCCTGCTACTCCTGACCCCCCGACGACCTTGCGCAGATTGTCGGGCGAGAGCTCCGCCTCCTGCCTTTGCTCGATAGACTCACCTCTTTCGCATTCCTTCTCCGTTCGTTCGATCCGATCCTTCTCTTCCGACATTGCCCGGAACCTCCTTTGATTTGGTTTCGGGTTTAATGGTAGGCAGGGAGCCTGAAAAAGATATAGGAAAAAGGTCACGGGTAGGCCGAAAAGAGTGTGAAACAGCGTACATAAGGAGAAATAAACGTGGGTGGACTGGGGGCATTTGCGTGTGAATGGAGAACCGACGCTTCATTTTTGTTGGCAGGTCTGTGTTCTCGGGTTTTGCCGCAGCCTGGAGAGACTGCGCGCCATAACGGCGCTGTGGTGCTTTACCTGCAGGCAGGACGCCTGCGCTCCCAGGGATCGCGCTCCGTGCGGGTCTTTGTGCAGGCAGGCCTGCGTTTCCGGGAAGGCCTGTGTGGCTAAATTCGCCCCTGCCCAACATTTGCCATATTCCCCTCAGGACAAGGGAAAAGGGGAAACCAGCGGGTTGCATTTCGATGAACTCCGATTTAAAATGAAACTATGAACGGATCAGGGCCAGTGGGACAGCCGGGGCCGCCGGCGTTGGAAACGCGGAGTCCCAACGTGGCGGGTTGTCTTCTTCCCGCGGTGATTTTTCTAATCGTTTTGGCGATTCTGGGAGGGGTTGCGTTCTATCTCCAGGCGAGGAAATCCTCGGAAAAGCCCGCGCGGGCTCCGGCGGAACGCGCGGCGGAATCCGCAGGTCATTCGACATCCGTGCCGAAAAAGGCAAAGGCTCCGGCATCGCCGTTGCACGACGCAGTGAAGCGGGGGGATAAAGAAGCGGTGGCACGACTACTCGGGGAAGGGAAGGATCTCGAAAGCCTCGATCACGATGGAAGAACGCCCTTGGCGATTGCGGCGCGGTATGACGATCCGGAGATGGTGAAGTTTCTTTTGGACCGCGGGGCGAAGATCGAAGCCAGGGACAAGGACGGGAGAACGCCGTTGATGTTGGCGGCGCGCCACAGTTGTGTGAAGGCGATGAAGGCGTTATTGGATGCGGGAGCGAAGATCGACGCTCAGGATCGCGACGGCCGTACGGCGCTGGCGATTGCCGCCCGGAAGGCGCAACCGGCCGCGGTCAAATTTCTCCTGGAACACGGTGCGGCGCTTGAAGTTCGGGACAAGGACGGGCGGACCCCGTTGATTCTGGCGGCGAAGGCGGGGGACGTACAGGTGCTCAAACTGCTCGTGGAAGCGGGCGCGGATCTGAATGCACGTGACAAGAGCGGTAAGACCGCGTTGCGCCGCGCCGTCAAGGAGGGGCATCGGGAGGCCGAGGAATATCTGCGTAGCGTTGGAGGTTAGGGGCGGAACGGAGGCGGAGCGTCCACCGCGGGACGCTGCTCGGAGCGAGAGAGGGTGGAACAGTTGCTTTTAGACCGCGAGATTGTGGAGACGCTTTTCAAGAAGCTCGGCCGTACTTATCCTCCGGATAGCGTGATTTTTCTCGAGGACGATTCGGCGACGGACGAGATGTTCATCATCGTTTCCGGCAACGTCGAGATTTTGAAGAATCATCGTGAGATCGAGATCAGCGGTCCAACCACTCTGAAATTTGGAACGATTCAAGAGCGTCTGGCCGTTTTGGGGCCTGGGGATTTTTTCGGCGAGATGGCGATGCTCAACGAAAAGACACGTTCCGCCTCGGCGCGGGCGTTGAACCAGGTCCAGACGATCGTGCTCAAGAAGGACGATCTTTTCGCGCTCTTCGAGCGGAAGCCGAAACTGGCCGTTCAGATGCTGAGGTCGATCTCGAATCGGCTTCGCGACACCTCGGCGCGCCCCAGCCTCGATCTTATCCTTCCCGAACTTCAAAAACGGATTGCCCAATGGGATGCGGAACGGCGTGCCGGAACGCGTGAGGAGGTTTTGAAGCGGGAGGCCGATCTTCCGGTGAGGAGAGAAGAAGAAAAGGTCACGAAGAAGCAGCCTTCGGCGCCGGAATCCGGCCGTGCGAGGGCGGAGAAGAAGTCCGTTCAACCGGTGAAAGCCTGCGCCGACTGCAATCGCGCCGCCCGTCCCGACGCGAAATTCTGCGATCTCTGCGGCAAGAGGTTATAGTTTTCCAACGACGGGGAGGAGATTTTCCACCGCGACTTTCATTCCTTCTTCGCTCCAATGGGCTTCCGGTCCGCGGCTCTCATAGACGGGTTTGGTAGCGTTCCTTTCCCGGAAGGGGGAAACGAGGTTCACGAGACGCCAGTGGTTCCGTCGCGCCATTTCCTCGATTCGAGAAAGAGGGGCGTCGAGGTCAACGGAGAGATGTTCCCGTTCCGCCAGCGAAAGGAAACGTTTTTGCGCCCGCGTATCGACTTGCCAGATATGGGGGATGAGGAGGATGGCGAACGACGCTCCCTCCGCCTCGACGTCCGATTTCATTCGGTTCAGAACGGCCTCGAAGAGTCTCCAGATTCGTTCTCCATCCTGACCGTTTTTGGTCGAGAAGAGGCAGGAGTAGTTGCGAAAGTAAAAGAGGTCGGCGGGCGCATAGCGTTGTTCTTCCGTAATACCCCCCTTTGATTGCAGCGCGGCCGCGAGAAGATCCTTGAAGTGGTAATAGGCTCGGGAATGTTTTCGCAGAAAGAGATGGACGGGATAGAGCGTCCGACGAATAAATCCTCCCGACGACGCAGCCACTTCTGTCCGGGAAGCCAGCAGTTTTCTCATTGAGCCTTTCACGATCGGGCTCCACCGATCTCTCGTTTTAATCTCGGGTTGTGCGATGGGGGAGTTGAAGAGGACGAGCGAGGTATCTTGAAGGAGGAAATAGGGTTTGGCGATGCCGCCGTTCGTGCGTTCTTTCGCCATATCGGCCCAGTCGTTACCGAGAAAAACGCAGACGACGACGGTTGCGGGGCGAGGCACGAGAAACCGGCCGTAATGGGCGTACCAGAGGTAATATTGGTCGAGAGCGTAACCGGAGACACCGGAAGAGACGACTTCCCAGGAGGTGTCCGGGGAGCGTTTTTGGAGCGCGGACTCAAGGCGTTTCCAGAAGGGATAATTATCGAGAAAGGAGTCCCCGATGAGCAAGATCCGGCGCGCCGTGGAGCGGGGATCGAGTTCTCGATCCATATTGAGCCCGGAGGAATTAATGGGTCCTACGCCGGGGGCGTGTTCCCAGCCGAGGATCGGGCTGGGGCGATAGATATCGGGAGCGCGGGGGTGGAGGATGCGGAACGAGATCTCGGCAAGAACGCCGAGCAAAAGGAGACTCAGGAATACAGCGGCGAGGCGGAAGACGATTTTTCGGCCCCTTCTTTTGAAGCCCGATTGTTCGGAAGAACTCACCGAAAGAAGATGAAGGTCGTGAGAACGAAGATGGGAATCAGAACGACCGCCGCCCAGGCCATATAGCCGAAAAAGGAGGGCATCTTGATTCCGGATTCCTCACAGATCGATTTAACCATAAAGTTCGGCGCATTGCCGATATAGGAGTTGGCTCCCATAAAAACCGCGCCGGCGGAAATAGCCTCGAGAAACTGAGCGGGACTTCGTCCGACCGCCGTTACGGCCGTGGACATCATTCCGGCCGCCTCGGGAATGTGAAGATACCCCTGCGCCGTGGAGAGGAAGGTGAGGTAGGTCGGGGCGTTGTCGAGGAAGGAGGAGAGAGTTCCCGTCGTCCAGAAGAAATGCCAGGGTTCGGTCAAGCCGAGTTCTCCTCCGCGGGCCTTTAGGATGGCCAGCGCCGGGATCATGGCGGCGAAGATGCCCGCGAAGAGAATGGCCACTTCTTGAATCGCATTCCACGTAAAATGGTTCGCCTTGCGGGGGCCTTCGGGAGCCGCCTTGAGCGAAAGGAGAATCATCACGACCATGACAACCTCGCGGAGGAACGGAAAGTGAATCTTTTCTCCGGCCGCCAGGAGCGGTTTCGACGCCAGCACAGCCCCGATCACGCCGGCCAGGTAGAGAAAATTGATCTTTCCCGCGATTCCGATCGGAACGTAATCGGCGACATCCGCTTTGACCGCGGCCCGTGCCTCCTTCTTTATGTAATGGTTGTCCATAACGAGGAAGACGGCCATGATCAGACCGTTTGCCAGAATCCATTCGGGAATCAGATGTTTCGGAGTCCAGAAGAAGTCGATCCCTCGGAGAAATCCAAGGAAGAGCGGCGGGTCACCGAGGGGAGTAAGAAGGCCGCCGCAATTACAGACAATGAAGATGAAGAAGATAAAGATATGCCGGGTATGTTTTCGCTCGGAGTTCGCGCGCAAAAGGGGGCGGATCAAGACCATCGCAGCCCCGGTTGTTCCTATGAAATTCGCCAAAACCGCGCCGACAACGAGAAAGGCGAGATTCGTACCGGGCGTGCCGAGGATATTTCCGGTGACATAGATTCCGCCTGAGATGGTATAGAGCGCAGCGAGAAGCACGATGAAGGAGACATATTCTTCGCCCGTGTGAAGGATATGATGAAGTCCTTCCTCGCCGTGGAATGCCAGAAGATAAAGAATGACGGGCAAGCCGAACGCCGCCGCCACGATCGCGCGGTTCTTGTTCTTTTCGAACCAGTGTGGCGCCTTGAGGGGCAAAATGGCGATGCAGAGCAGAAGGCCGGCAAAGGGCAGAACGGTCCACGCGGGCAGGATCACTCCCAGGTGCTCTTCTCCCTCGGTTTCCGTCCCAGGCGCCGATTCCTGGGAAGCGGTGTTCTTTTCCTCGGACGAAGCGGAAGACTCCTCCGCGGCGGTCTGGAGTGTTAGTGTTAAAGTCGTTTGGGTCGTGGAAATCCGCAGGGGGGACGCGGTTACGGAGGGAGAAGGAAGAGAAAGGAGAAGGAGGGCGGAGGCGAAGACGACGGTTACGACAGTGGTTTTCGAGGAAGAGCATCGGAAACGCTTCCCGAAGGTTGAAGAGGCAGGACGGCCGAACATCGGAAGGGGATCTCCTTTCAAGAATCTCTTTTTTCGGAACATTACCTCGATGATAGCGTTTAACAATCGGCGTTGCAACGAATACCCTTTCGTTTGAGGAAAAAGGGTGATGTTTTCGAGCGGATTAAAACAAGGGCTGCGGAGGATTCAAGGAAGTGTTCATCGGCTGCTGACAGCCGACCGACTTCTTCGAAGATGTCCCCCGCACCTCCTGGTATTGGGTTTCCATCGTGTGACGGAGGGGGCGGATCCGTATGAGGAAACTCCGCCCGGGCTGACTTGTTCCGCGAATTCCTTGAGAGCGATCCTCGAGTGGATCAAGGATCGATACGAACTGATATCAGAGGATTGTGTCGAGGAAATCCTTTCGGGCCGGAGAGATACCTCGGCGGCTCTGGTGACTTTCGATGATGCGTTCGAAGATTTCAGGGTTGTCTCTTTTCCCATTCTGCGGGAAAGGGACGCGCCCGCAGTCCTCTTTGTCCCTTCGAGCACCGAACCACTTTGGCAGAATCGGCTCTGGCGAGCCGCAAGGTATTTTTCGGGGAAGTCCGTCGAATTTCTCGGGAGAAAGTGGAGACTGGATCGGGAACGATTTCTCCGGAAATTTCTTTCCGAATGCCGGAGATACATCGCCGAACCTCCGGTGCGGCGGGAGCGGAACAAACGGCTTGACGAGGTGGTCGGACTGCTGGAGGGAGGCGAAAGGTCTCGGGAAGGAGCGGCGCGTTTGGGAGGCAAGTCATTACGAAGACTGGCCGCCGCGGGAGTGACGATGGGGGGGCATTCGAGGACGCATCCCGTCTTGAAAGGACTGAAAGAAGAGGAACTCAGAGAAGAAGTGGCGGGCTCACGCGAGGAGTTGGAGGGGATGGTCGGGCGAAGGATCGAGGCTTTCGCCTATCCTTTCGGAGATCGAAACAGTTATGATGAGAAGGTGGTTGAAGGTGTCGAAAAGGCCGGATACCGGCGGGCGTATACGACCGTTCCGGAGGTTCTTCCGATTGGGGAGGACGTGGCGAGGGCGAGATGGGAGATCCCTCGGCTCTGTGTCGATTGGGACGAGAATCTCGAGCGGTGGTTGGCTCGCAAGTGGGTTCCGGCGATGAAAAGGATTGAGGGTGATCGATGAGAAAGACGGCGGGCGGAGACGTGGCGGAACGGAAGAAGATAATTCGAACCGTTCAGGAGCGTTTCGAGGAGGAGGCGGAAACGTACTGGCGGTATCACTATGGAGGAGAGGCGCCTTATCCCGGGCTGGCTTACCGCCGAATCCGGATATTGGAGATGATGGGGCCGGAGCCGGGAAAGGTGCTCGATGTGGGGTGCGGTCCCGGTGCGTTGGCGGAGGACGTAGTCGAGAGGGGAGGGAAATGGATCGGGATCGATTTCGCGGAAGGGATGCTCCAGACCGCCCGCGATCATTTGCGGAAGAAGGGGGTGGCCGTGGTGGTCGCCAGAGCCGCGGCGGAAATGCTTCCTTTTCGTGCACGGCAATTTGACACCGTCGTCGCAGCGGGAGTTCTCGAATACTTGCCGGGATACCGCGGGGCGTTGCGCGAGATGAAACGAGTTTTGAGGTCCGGAGGTCGCCTCATTCTTTCAATGCCCCATAGGGATTGTCTTGCCAGAAAACCCTACGAATGGTTGTGGGGTCATTCCTTATGGCGGGGACTGGGCCGTCGCGCCGTTACGATTCTGAATCGAATTCACGAGTCCGAGGCGCGAAAGGCTCCGGTCCCCTCTTATTATCACCGCGCGACGAAGAGAGAGTTGGAGGAACTCCTGCGCCGCGAGGGCTTTCGCATGAACGACTGCGCGTTCTTTCACTTTCATTTGCTTCCCGCGCCGCTCGAGGAATACTTTCCCGGTCCGGCGCGGTGGTTGGGGGAACCTCTGGAAAGATTCTCTCGAACCCGGCTGGGGATTTTGGCGAGCGGTCTTGTGGTCTGCGGGGTGAAGGACGTATGAAGGAGACCATGTCGAGCGGACTCGTTTATGGAGTGATCGGAGCAGGGGCGGTCGGAGGTTATTATGGGGGAAAACTGGCGGCTTCCGGCGGCGACGTCCATTTCCTCTATCGTTCCGAGTACGACGTCGTTCGGCGCCGGGGACTGCGGATTCGTAGCGCCGGAGAGGTGCTGACGATACGGGTGTGCGCGTACGACAAGCCGGAAGACCTCCCTCCGCTCGATTGTCTCATCATTGCGCTCAAGGCGACGAGCAACCCCGCGCTTGAGGACCTCCTCCCGCGGCTCCGCCGGGTTCCGCGGATGGTGGTGACATTGCAAAACGGGCTGGGAAACGAGGAGTTTCTGGCGGGGTTTTTCGGTGAGGAGAGGATCGTGGCGGGAACGGCGTTTATCTGTTCCGAACGAACAGCGCCGGGTGAGGTGACGCATTTCTCGGCCGGAACGCTGCGCTTGGCTCCGTTTCGAAGCGCGACCTTTCGGGAAAGAGAGATTTTGGAGAGCACGGCTTCGGATTTTCGACGCGCGGGAGTCGAAACCTTGCTCGACGAGGACGGCCCCAGGATCAAATGGTTGAAACTGATCTGGAACATTCCCTTCAGCGGCTTGGCCGTTTTTTACGGCGGTATCACGACGGACCAGATATTGGCGGTACCGGAGCGACTCGCTTTAGCAAGAGAGTTGATGGAGGAGATTGTCGCCGGCGCCCGGTTGTACGGTATCGAGATTTCGGAGAAGGCGATCGAGAAGAATATCGAAGCGACGTATCCGATGGGAGCCTATCGCCCCTCGATGCTCGTCGATTTTCTCAACAACCGGCCGATGGAAATAGAGGCGATCGTCGGCGAGCCGTTGCGGAGGATCAAGGCACGGGGAGGAACGTGCACTGCGCTCGAACGGCTTTATCGCGGGCTGGTGGAACGAGCCAAGGAAAGCGAGGTCGGGAGGCTCTCCCGATAGCCGAGGGACGCGTGAGAGAATGACAAGGGAATATCTTTTCAAGGTCAGGCGATGCGGCGCGTTGGGAAGGATCGTTCTCGTCATTGGAAACGGGGGAATCCGGGAGGTGCGGCTTGGCAAACGGGCGTCCGAGGCGCCGGGAGTTGTCGGGCGGAAGAAGGGAGACGGAAGGATCGGATCGGAGGAATCGGGAAGGTTGGGACGGTATGCCGAGCGGTTCTTTGAGGAGGTTGGGAGGCTTCTTCGTGGAGAACGACCGTGTTTCGACGAACTGCCGGTGGATTTCGGGAAAGCGCCGGTGTTTTCCCGCCGGGTGTGGGAGGAGTGCCGGCGGATTCCTTGGGGAGAGACCCGAACTTACGGTTGGCTGGCGGAGCGGATCGGAAAGCCGCGCGCCGCTCGGGCCGTGGGCGCTGCTTTGAGGGCGAATCCCGTGCCGTTGATCGTTCCGTGCCATCGCGTCGTTGGAAGCGACGGACGGCTCGGGGGATTTCGCCCGGGGCTTGAAATGAAGAAGAAGATTCTTCAGATGGAACGGCAGGTAACTTGATTTGAGTTCGGCCGGCGGACCACTTCAGCCACCGGGAGGATCCTGACGGCGAAGGGGGGGGGAGGATGGGGCGCGGGTTTGCCAACCTGCGGGGCCGGTCAGTACCGCCGGTGTCATCCCGAGTTCGCCTCAAAGCGAACGAGGGGTCCCCCCGCTTGCGGCATCCTGCTTGTTGT
>RFFU01000036.1 GCA_003697085.1 Candidatus Hydrogenedentota bacterium | reverse complement strand
GTCGTTGTCGTTCAACAATTGGTCGAAGGCCGAATCGGTTCCGATCTGGAGATCGGAGATGACGAGCGAATCCATCGTGGGGCCGGAGTTGTCGAGCGAAACGAGCCAGATCTCCGTGTCGAAATTTCCGACGGCGTCCTCAACCCGCACGATGATGCGGCTGTCGTTGCCGTTGGGAAGAGTGTTGTTCAGGGAGATCGTGTAGCGGACGGTATACGTGCCGCTTCCGTCGTCCGAGAAGACCTCGGCGTTTTGGATGTACCGGTCATCGACATTGAGAAAGTTCGCTGTAACGGTCAAACCGCTCTCGCCGGGCCCGGAGGCGTTCGTGTCCGCGAAGACTTGAAAGGTGATCGTTTGCCCGTTTCGGTAGATCGTGTCCGGGTCGGTCGTTGTGATGTAAAGAATCGTCGCCGTGTCGTTGTCGAGAAAGAATCCTTCGGAGGCCGTACGAATGTTCGAAACAGGCATCGTGGGAAAGGTGTCCCGCACCGTGACCGTGATCTGATAGGTTCCCGTTGGAGAGTCGGAGAGCGTGAAGATCGCCGTGAAGACCGAATCATTGGCGAAGCGATCCCCGTAGTTCCCCGTGTCTCCCATCAACATCGTCGTCCCGTTGGGAAGCGTCAGAAGAACGCTCGTCGTATCCAGGGGCGCGCCCTGAGCCGCGACCCGCGCCTCGATCCGCGCCGTGTCCCCGGGTTTCCCCTGCACGAACGGTAATCCGTCCCAACCGGTGAGATCCATCTCCGTGATCCACGGCGGCGTGTTGTCCACGAGAACTTCCGGGCCCTCCGTATCGCCGTCGTAGTCGTCTCCGGCGGCATTACCTTCCCGAATGAAGATGTTTGGATGCCAGATGCCGTCCGGAACCTCGCGCGTGTTCCAGAGATGGGTGCTGCCCGGGCCGGTTACGGGAACGGTGCTGTCCGGCGGCGGGTCTCCGCCCGGCGGATTGCCCGAGGCCTTGATCCCGTCGATGTTTTCGAAATTCCTCAGGACTCCGAAGCGCGTGTCGCCTCCCACGTCGCCGCCGGAGTAGGTCGCCGTCCAGCGGACGACGACGGTGTCATTCACGATCGCTCCCGGGGGAGGCCACAATACGTGGGACCGAACCTCGGCCCTCACCGCGGGATGAGTTCCAAAGAGAAGGCCCCCGAAGAAGAGAAGCAGGCGTAGTTCTCGTGTCCGAAAAAGGGCCCCGATAAATCGCGGCGGGTGACAATCCCCTTTCTCTGACACGAAAACCTCTCCTCCTGCACGTTCCTGGTCTGTTTCGATGAGTAGGGTTATTTCATCGGCGGGATGGCGGAGAGGAATTATTGGAAATTAATGTTTAAGACTGGAACCGATGTGCACAAAATTCGGCAGGGAGGTGGCGACACGGAGAAAATGAGAGAACACACACTTCCGCTCTCGGACGGGTGATTCGGATCCGCTGCGGCTCGAAGCCGGCCCGGAGGGCACACTTCTGCCCGCGGACTGGAGAGTCCGCGCTCACCCGCCGCGCTGTGGACCACCATCCGCAGGCAAGATGTCCGGCCGCGGGTAGGCAGGCATGCGCCCTCAGGACAGGTTTCTTATTCCCTTTTTCTTGCCCTTGCCGTTGCCCTTCGCTCGGGATACCGTGGGGAGGGGATTCCTCGTTCGTTTTGCGGCGAACTCGAGATGACACCAGGGTGTCGCTTCGCTCCCCCCCTGGTGTCATTCCGAGGAGGCCGGAGGCTGACGAGGAATCTCCCACGCGCACCATCTCCGTTCCACGATGGAGCCTAGACTCTCTAGAAGCGGTTTCATAAGTACCGTTACGGCCTCGGAACTCCTGCATTATCAAGGAGGAAGGGAGCCTTATGAAACCGCTTCTAGTCTGCGAAGCACCGAACCGCCCTCCGCAGGTTGGAGAACCAGCACTCTCAGCAATGGCGCTCCGTCTGGGTCTTCTCGTAGGCAGGTCTGAAAAAACGGCTTCGTAGAGGATCACCTTTCGGCCGCCCCGATCCGATGCGGGGTTTCGCCCAAGAGTTGACCGACCCGATCCGGCAAAAGGTATCCTTTTTCGCCACGCATCCGAATTCGAGGAAAGGGGGTGCCGGGAAAACGGCACGATGTTACCGTTGCGCTGCGATGTGATTTAGAAAAAGATTTTCTCTTTTGGGAGGGGTATCGATGGGTGCATTTCTATCCGTATTGTCGATTGTCGGGTATCTCTTTGGAGGGCTTGTTCTTTTTACCGTCCTCTATGGAATCATTCGTCTTATCGTCGGGTGGACTTAACGAATCCCCCGTCAGGGACAGGCCCTGGTACGCACGGGGCTGGGCGGGATCAAGGTTGCCACGGCCGGCGGCATTTTTGTACTTCCGATCGTCCATCGCCTGGAGGTAATGGATATCTCCGTCAAGGAAGTCGTGATTCACCGTCACGGGCCGACGGGGTTGATCTGTCGCGATAGCCTTCGAGCGGACATTCAGGTCACCTTTTACGTCCGGGTGGAGAGCGAGGATCAAGAGATGATCAAGCATGTGGCGCAGACGATCGGATGCCAGCGTGCCTCGGATCCCCAGGTTCTTTCGGAACTCTTCGAGCCGAAGTTTTCGGATGCACTGAAGACGGCGGGGCGTGAGTTTAACTTCGAGGATCTTCTGAACAAGCGGAAGGCCTTTCGTGAAGCGATCCTCAAGGCCGTCGGAACCGACCTCAATGGCTATATCCTCGACGATGCCGCGATCGACCTTCTCGAACAGACCAAGATCGAGGACCTCGATCCCGAAAATGTTCTCGATGCGGAAGGGATCAAGTTGATAACCGAGCGGACGGCGGCGCAGGCCGTGTTGACGAACGAATTCCAGCGGAACAAAGAACGCGACATCAACAAAAAGAATGTCGAGACGCGTGAGATGATCTTGGAGCAAAATCGCCAGTTGGCGGAAGCGGAGGAGAAACAGAAGCGCGAGGTGGCGGCGATCAAGGCGCGCGAGGAAGCGGAAACAATTCGGATTTAACAGGAGGAACGCCTGAAGGCGGAAAAGTCACGCATCGCGACGGAGGAAGAGGTGCAGGTGGCCGAGCAGAACAAACTCCACCAGATCATTGTGGCGCAGCGGAACAAAGAGCGGACGGACGCGGTCGAGCAGGTTCGCGTTCAGAAGGAACGCCAGCTGGAGGATATTGAGCGCGAGAAGGTCGTGACCCTGAATGACATTGAGAAGCAGAAGGCTGTCGAGATCGAGAAAAAGAACATTCAGGAAGTGATACGCCAGAGAGTGGCGGTGCAGAAGGAGGTCGTGGCGGAGGAGCAGAGGGTGAAGGATACGGAGGAGTTCGCGACGGCGGAACGTGAGAAGAAGGTCGCGATTACGCTTGCGAAGGCGGATGCGGAACAGGAGTTGGTGAAACAGGTCAAGGCCGCGGAAGCGCAGCGCCGCGCCGCCGAACTTATCGCGCAGAAGAAGGTCATCGAAGCGGAAGGAGAGCAGAACGCGAACGTGAAGCTTGCTGCCGAAAAAAAGGCCCTGGCGGAGGGGATCACGGCCGAGACCGCCGCGCCGGGACTGGCCGAGGCGCAAGTTCTCGAGGCCAAAGCTGTTGCGACCGAAAAACAGGGAACGGCCGAAGCCACGGTGATGCGCTTGAAGTTCGAGGCGGACGCGGACGGGATCACGAAGAAGGCCGAAGCGATGAAACTCTTCAATGAATCAGGCCGCGAACACGAGGAGTTCAAGATCCGCGCGAACATCGAGAAGGAAATCGCCTTGGCCGAAATCCAGATCCGGAAGGACATCGCCGAAGCGCAGGCGGCCGTCGTGGCCGAAGCGCTCAAGAACGCCAAGGTCGATATCGTCGGCGGCGAGACGGCCTTCTTCGACAAGATCGTCAACGCCATCACGGCGGGCAAGGCGGTGGACCGCACTGTTGGAAGCAGCCGCGTCCTGGGAGACATCAAGGGAACCTTCTTCCGCTCCGACCCCGGATACTTTCGCCGCCAGATCCGGAAGTGGTGCGATCAGTTCGGCCTTTCCACGGCCGACCTCAAGAACCTCAGCGTCGCCGCTGCTTTGGCGAAACTGACGGCCTTGGCTGATTCGGACGACGTTCGAGCCGGTTTGAAGACGCTTGCGGAGCACGCCGAGAAGGCCGGGATCGGTTCCGAGATCGTCGGCGAGTTCCTTGGGGGGGCCGAGGCCTAGCCGGAACGCTCGCGGGAATCTCCGTTCCGGAAACGCGCCCGGAAGATGGCTGAAGAGAAAGAGATGGCGGACCGGTCCGAACCCGCCGGAAATACCTCGACTTCCAAGACCGGCCCGGCCGGGGCGGGAGACGGGTTAGCCGGAGAGAGCCCTGGTTCGGGGGGGGCCTGCGTCAAGCGTTTCCACGAGGCTTCCCGTTCAGCGCGACGCCGGCGAGGAGGGGGCGGGGTCGGAAGCGGGACCAGGGCCCGCAACTCCCGAGGGGATCGAGGCGGGAACATACGAAATTTTGCGGAAACGGCTTCTCGAACACGGGGCGGAATTGCGCCGCCGCGTCGAACGGCTCAATGCGGAGCGCAAGCGCGTCTTCGGCTCGATCGAATTCGCCCTCGTCTCGACCGAACGCATTACCACCAAGTACAACTGTAGTCCACGCGATATGGTGCTTCTTGGAGGGGACCGTTTTCTCTTCGGTTATAACGTGAGAATGGGCCTGAAGCGGGAGGTGAAATTGGAAGATGTCTTCGCCGTGTACGAATTCGCGGATCGGAAATTCGTGCCGCGGGACCTGGATCCGATTTGTGATCCGGAATTTGGACGCGATTTCGCCGAACTCTATAAGTATTATCGAGAGACGGTCTTTTCGGATTTTCGTCGGATGGACGATTTTCTCTATATGGCTTTTCAAGTGGGAAGGGACATCGATGACCTCAAGTGCTTCAAGTGGGCGGTGACGGAGGAAGGAATTCGCTATCTCGGCAACCGCTTTGATCACGAGTATCACTTCCCCCCGCCGCACGAGTTTGAATGGAAGCGCGTGATTCGCGATTTTCACCGTTACGGCACCCATCCGCACATCTCGATTGAAGATCGTGTCTTCGTCGAAACGGTCGGAGGAGACCTGACGGTCAAGGTGGAAGACAATACGGAGACCGGCGAAGGAATCTATTCCGAACCCGTTTTGGATCCCGATCAGACGCTCGACGACGCCGAAATCTACTACGCCATCCTCGGGCATCTCATCCTGATGAAGATTCGTCCTTTTCAAGAGAAGGAGTTTCGGTACCTCGTTTTCAACGAGAAACTCCAGGAGGTCCAGCGGATCGATCAAATCGGCGAGTCCTGTGTTCTCTTGCCGGACGGGCGGGGGATCATCTTTCACAACAGATACTATCTCCAGACAGGCGAGCACAAGGTATTCGAGGATGAGCTGTCGGGGATGGTGTATTCTCGCCGGATCGAGGCGCGGAACGGCGAGGATTTCCTCTGCGTCTTCTACAATCGCGCCTCGGGGGTCTATGTCCTTCTTTCGTACAACCGAGTCGAACAGAGGCTGGAGACGCCCATCGTGTGCAACGGTTTCACGCTTTTTGATACTGGGGAGATGGTTCTCTTCAAGGGCGAAAATGAGCCGCGGAAACATCACCTGCTCCAGGTCTGGCGGACTCCGTACGTCGGTCCGAACGTTGTGCTGGAGGAAAAGACGGATTCCTACCTCTACAAGATCAGCAATCCGGCTGTGGTCGGATGTTTGGCCGATTGTCACGATGTTCTGAACCTGATCGAAAAAGAGGACACCTACGCCAACCTCTAATTTGATCTCGTGCGTCTCCCACCGGTGTGATTGACGCCTACTTTTGGCTGGGGGAGGACGGAGCCTTCCGGGTTCGAGAGCCGTTGGAAGCGATTCGAGACACAGCCCGCGCGGCGATCGAGGAGTTTGAGAAGGTGCGACGAATTCGGAAGGAGACGGCGGATCGCGTGGCGGAGATCGAGCGGCGGACGGAGGAGGTGTTGGAGGAGGCGCGGCGGGGATCGTTCGAGGCGATAGACGTGTTTGTTGAACGCTTGGCGGCCTTGCGCGGCTGCCGGGGGGCGATTATCTCGGCGCGCGAACTACGCTACGTCGATCTCGCCCTGCTCGATACTCTGGAGGAACGCGTCCGCGAAGAGACCGACAATCTTTCCCGAAAATGCGTCGCCTTTCTTCTTTCCGACGGCGCGCTCGATCCGTATGCGACTCGTGTGGAAGAGGCGAAGAAGGAGCTCGAGGCAGTGGGGAAGGTGACGGAGGCGGACGCTCTGGAGAAACGGATTACGGAGACCGCGGCTCAGTTGGAGATGCTGATCGAGATCGTCGGGAATCTCGAGATCGAGGATGCCACGGAGGCGACGCGGATTATCGATGACATCTCCGCGATCTACGCGCGCCTCAA
Organism: Candidatus Hydrogenedentota bacterium; assembly: GCA_003697085.1. Lineage (GTDB taxonomy): Bacteria > UBA8481 > UBA8481 > UBA8481 > J006 > J006. Next base: position 9,038 of record RFFU01000036.1, on the reverse strand, counting down.
CCAGGTCAAGGCCCTCTTGAAGAACCGGCGGAAGGATCTGTCGCGCGTGGAGGGCACCGCCCATTTTAATGCGCAGGTGAAACTCCTCAACCAATCCGTTGCCAATTACCTCGACCTCAGCGATACCCCTGAAAAATGCGACGAGAATCTCACGAAGGTTATGCTTCAGTTGGAGGAGATGGAGGGGAGGTTCGCCGACTTTGACGAGTTCATCGGAACGATGGTCGAGAAGCGCGAGGAGATTTCCTCCGCTTTCACCTCTCGTAAGGTTCGGCTCGTCGAGGAACGGAACAGGCGGGCGCAGGCGCTCTACGCCGCCGCCGAACGGGTTCTCAATGGCATCCGGTCGCGCGCCTCCGCCTTCAGGACGCTCGAGGACCTCAACGCCTGGTACGCATCGGATAGGATGGTCGCTAAGGTCCGCGACCTCGTGGAACAACTCCAGGCGCTCGGTGATTCCGTTAAAGCTGACGATCTCCTCGGTCGTCTCAAGACGCTCCAGCAAGAAACGGTGCGCCAACTCCGCGATGCGCGGGAACTTTACGAGGATGGCGAAAAGATCATTCGCTTCGGAAAATATCGTTTCTCTGTCAACACCCAGCCCCTCGATTGCACGATGGTTGAGCGTGACGGAGAGATGTATTACCACCTCACGGGAATACGGTATTTCGAAAAGGTGAGCGATCCGGAATTCCTCGCGACGCGGCCGGTCTGGAAGCAGGAAGTGCTTTCGGAGAACGAGGAAATCTATCGTGCGGAATATCTCGCCGCTTGCGCCTTGAAGGCGCTCGAGGAAGGGGAGGGAGGTGTGGCGGAGTTCCTCGAGAAGACGCCGGAGGAGCGTTTGGACTGGATGCGGGCTTTCGCCACGCCGCGGTAGAAGGAGGGATACGTCAAAGGCGTCCACGATCTCGATGCGGCCGCGATCCTTGAACCCTTGGCACGGATTCATCGGACGATTGGTCTCTTCAGGTTTGCTCCGCGTGTCCGCGCTGCGGCCCGGATTTTCTGGAACGAATGGCAGGATTCGGAAGCGAAACCGTCGCTGGAGGCCAGAATTACGAGTGCGGGAAGGGCCGAGCGAACCTTCGCTGTTGAACCACGAAAGGAGCGTTATATCCGGGAACTGTGGAAGCGGATCAAGAATTTCGCGGAGAACGGAGGATGGTTCGATCCCGCCGATGCGGAGAAGACGGCGGAGTACCTCTTTGAGGTGCTTTCGAGCGGGGAGAGATTTCTGTCGAGCCGACCGGCGAAAGAGATCGTGCGAATCTTTTACGAGGACCTTCGGGAGCGCGGTGCGGAGGAGGCCTTCGCCGCGGCTCGCGAAGCCGTGGCGGGCGATCGGCGTGCCGAATGGGACGTGATTCGCGACTGGCTGGCGCTTTTCGCCTCCGAAAGACGCCGTGAAGGCGGCTCCGGGATCGAGAACGAATATCCCGTCGCCGCAGAACATGATCCGACCGCGAGGAAAGAGGGGAGGGAGGAAGTGTCTGGGGGACAAGAGAGAATCGTTCCACTGGATTACCGTTTTCTCGACGAGGCCGGCGTGATGCTTCTTTACGAGGATGCGGGAAAAAGAGATCCGGGTTTCGGTGATGGAACGGATGAGGGAACGGTCTCCTTCACGGCACTCGTGAAGGGAATGGTCGGTTCCCATCCCGTGATCCGGCAGGGAACGTATCGTCTCGACTATCTTTCCTTTATGGAGAAACTGGAACGATTCGAACGAGAGGCTGTTCCGGCGTTTCGAGAATACCTTGCCAGAAAGAAGGAATGCCTCGCTCGGAAGCGCGAGGAACTCCGCCTCGACGAATTCAAACCGCGGGTTCTGACGACATTCGTACGGAACCAGTTGATCGACGAACATTATTTGCCTTTGATCGGGGCCAATATGGCGAAGCAGATCGGCGCAGCGGGGGACGCAAAACGGACCGATCGGCTGGGATTGCTTCTGCTGATTTCCCCACCGGGGTATGGGAAGACGACGTTGATGGAGTATGTGGCGAACAGGTTGGGGATGACCTTTATGAAGATCAACGGACCGGCGCTCGGCCACGCCGTAACTTCGCTCGATCCCGCCGAGGCGCTGAATGCGGCGGCGCGGGAAGAGATCGAAAAGGCCAACCTCGCGCTCGAAATGGGCGACAATGTAATGCTTTACGTCGATGATATTCAGCACACGAATTCCGAATTTCTCCAGAAGTTCATATCCCTTTGCGACGCTCAACGGCGGATCGAAGGAGTCTTTCAAGGGAAGACCCGAACCTACGACTTGCGCGGCCGGAAGGTTATGGTCGTCATGGCCGGCAATCCGTACACCGAAAGCGGCAAAAAGTTCGTGATTCCGGATATGCTGGCGAACCGCGCTGATACCTACAACCTCGGCGACATCGTCAGTGCCAATGCGGAGGCCTTTCGCCGGAGCTACCTCGAGAACGCCGTCACCTCGAATCCGATCCTTTCCCGCTTGGCGCAGCGAAGCCGCGGGGATGTGATCGCGATTATCCGCATGGCCGAAGGAGGGGCGGTCGATTCCAGCGCCTTCGAAGGCCAGTACGCGCCCGAGGAACTCAATGAGATGGTCGAGGTGATGAAGCGCCTCTTGCGGATTCGCGATATCGTCCTTCGGGTCAATCAGGAATACATTGCCTCCGCCGCCCAGGCTGACGAGTATCGAACCGAGCCTCCGTTCAAACTCCAGGGATCGTACAGGAATATGAACCGCCTGGCGGAACGCGTCCTTCCGGTGATGAACGAGGAGGAGATTCGAGCGCTGCTGGACGAACATTACCGAAATGAGGCTCAGACCTTGACAACCGGAGCCGAGGCGAATCTTTTGAAGTTCAAGGAACTCTGCGGGACATTGACTGAGACGGAGAAGGAACGATGGGAAGAGATCAAAAAGACCTTTTGGCGGAATCTTCTCTTTGCCAAAACGGACGAGAGTGATCCCGTCGGCCGGGTCGCGGTTCATCTGGCCTCTTTCAAAGAAGGGCTCGACGCGATCGGAGAAACGATCGGCGGGGGTTTGGAGAGCCTTAAGGAATGGTTCGATCGGCGCGCGGACTGGGAGAGGGAAGAACGAAGCCGGAGGGAGAAGGAGGAGAGGAAGAGGCGCGAGGAGTTGGAGACGCGGGCGCGGAGGCTCGAGGAAGAACGAAGGGCCCGGGAGGAGGAGCGGAGCAGAGAAGGCGCGGACTCCCGTGTCGAGATGACATTGCCGGAGGAAACGCTCGAACGCCTCAAAAAGGCCTTCTCCTCGGTGCAGATTAAGCCGGCCGTCGTCGTGATCCCTCCCCCAGCCTCGGTTGGCACGGCGGATTCCACGAGTGGGAAAAGAACGGAAGAAAAGCGGCCTGGTGGCTTCGAAGCGGCCGTAACGAAGCCGCCCGATTTGCCCCGCGATGAAGACGCGGATGGGATGCCGGAATTCGTCGGAGAATATGAGGATCGTCTCCTTATTCCTCTCGGACAGACGAGAGAGTTTGAACCGCGCGAGTATCGGATTCGAGGATACGGGTTTCAGAAAGGCGCCTACATTTACATTCACGACGAGGACCATCCGGTCATCATGTATGACGGTCAGAAGGTCGATAATCGCACCGTGCTGGAGGACAAACAGGCGCAAGGGGTGGAGCATGAGGCGGAGGAGGTGGAATTCCGCGTTCTCTCGTCCAACGAGGCGCTTTTGAGGATCACGTGGGGCGTGATTACGAATCGCGGGTTGAAGGAAACCGTGATCGAGGAACTGCCGTTTACGATCGTGAATCCGCACGAACGGTTCGCGGCGTATTCCGTACTCCGTGTCACTCTTGATCCTGGAGGAGGTGATTCCGATGGCTGAATTCTGGAACAGGATCAAGAAGGCGACGGAATTGGCCGCCGCAGCGTTTGATCCCGATTCCCTTCCCGACAAGGAAGACCTTGCCTTTCTCGAAGAGCAGCTGAAGGACGCCCCGGAACGGATGAAACGAAATCCCAGGGAAACTGTGAATCTCTTTCGTCGAGCCCGCTTGCTTGACCGAGTACTGGAAATCGCGCGGTCTCTTCGCCCTCTTCCGGATGGGAAACGCTCTCCGATGATCGTCTCCACGCCTGGCGCTGTCTTTCCCGCCGGGATACTTGACCTGGCCGTCGATCACTTCGACCGCGGAAGGCCGTTATTGCTGATCGTCTGGATCCAGTCGCACTGTGGTGTCATTCTCCCCCTCCGGGTAACGGACCGCATGTACCTTCCCGAGTGGAACTCCTTCGAGGACCCCTCGGCCGAATCGCGATTCGGCGTGTTGATGCGCTATACTCGTGAGTCAGATTGTTGCGGAGCACTGAACGCCGTGCTCGAAGGAAAGGAAGGCAACGAGTTTCTCGAGGATGTCGAGGAACAGTGGAAAAAACCGGATCGTGAACGAATCGCCAAGATCCCCGAGAACGTTCGCCTACTCGTAATGGCCCGGGAACATGCCGCGCGTCAAATGAAAATCCTTGAGACGGAGTACCATTCTTTGAAGGAAGGCGCCGGAAAGAACCTTGAGATCCTCTCCGTCGCCGTGGTCAATATCAATGGACTCCCGGCGCCAATGATCTTCGTCCACGATTTCCTCCATCTTTTCTGATCCGCTTTCGGCTACGGCCTTCGCCGCCTCCGACCTCCTCGGAATGACAGGGATTAGGGCCTTGGCCGCCGGTAGGCAGGCGGGCTTTGCTCGGTTTCCCCTCTACGACAAAGTGTCCCAGTGTCAAACCCCCGCCTCCCTTTTCTTTACCCCCCCTTTTCCCTTCTCTCCGATGGCTTCCTGCCAGAGTTCCTTCTCTCGGCACCCGTTTCATTTTTCTTCCCCTTTTCCTTTTTCCTTCTGACTTTTGCCTTTCTCTTTTTCCGTGTCATTTCGCGCTTTCCGTGGTCTGATTTCTTTTGTCTCCCCGTTCCGAAACTGAAAAAATGAGGGAATGACGCGCTCGTTCCGAAAGTGTCAAATTGTAAGAATGACACCTTTTCTTCTGGGGGGGATGCATCTTCTCTTTCCCGAGTATCGTTGGGGACAGGGACGGCATTCCTACTTCAATTTCGGCCGGCAGCTCAGCCTCGGATCCTGGGTCATTTCCGCACTCTTCGCCGCCGCCGGGCTCCTCTTTCTTGCCGCGCGGAACCGCGCTGGCAATGACGCGTGTTCCCCTGGCGATTCTTCGAATTCGCCCCCTGGTTCCTCTTCTTCCGTACGGAACGTTCTCGGTTTTCGCTCGGAATGCGCTCTTGCCGCCGCCGCGTGCTTCCTTCTCTCCTTCTCGGAGTTCTCCCGCTGGTCGGTCCGCCTCGGTTTCTTTCCGACGACACTCTTCGATTCCTGGCATCGGCTCGACGCGATCGGTCTCTTGCGCGGCCCCTATCACCTTCTGCTCTTCTCCGCCGCAGCCCTTTGGATTCTCCATCGCCTCGCATCGCGCGCCATCGCCGCCCTGCCGGATCGCTTTTCGAAACACGAAAACAACTCCCTTTTCTTACTCCTTCTCCTTGTGCTTATAACCCATCTTTATCCGCCGTGGATCGCAAACACCCACCTCCTTCCCGCACTCATAAAAGGGGAGATTCTCCTCTTCGCCGCGATCCATCTCGTCGATTTTTCCCTTCGTCTTTCGAGATGCGTCGCGGTTCCGGAGATACTTCTTCAAAACGGATCCCGGGAAGGCGCCGAGCAAGAAACGCGGGAGTCGGAGAAGTCGTCGTCGGGGAAAGGGACTTCATTGCTCGAATCGTGTCGACCGGTTGAGAAGCCTCCCAGGCGGATCCTTCTCCTCACGGGTCTGACGGCGTTCCTTGCCATCGATCTCGAGCTTGTCCTCTTCCAAGTCCTGATGGTCTCGGCGGATTACGTTACGGCGACTTCCGCCGTGGCGATCGCGCTCTTCGGAATCAGTGTCGGTGCGTTTGCGGCGGCCTTTCCTCCGAAGGCACCGGCAGGAGGAGAAAGCGAGCAATTTCTGAGTGCCGCGTTCCTTCTTCTTCCGTTCTTCTTGCCCGCCGCGCTGGGTGCCGCCTCGGCAGCCGGAAAATATCCGTACCTCGCGGCTCTCTTTCTTCTTCCTCCCTTCCTCCTCTGTGGTTTCATCACGACGACGTTTCTCCGGCGGTTTTACGGTCCCCGCATCTACGCCGCGGACTTGGCCGGCGCGGCTCTGGGTGCGGCGCTGGCTGATCCGATCGTGCGCATCATGCAGGAAGAGGGGGCCTTCCTCTTTCTGGCGTCTCTGGCTGCTTTTTTCCCCCTTCTCTTCACTCGGATGGCGGCTGCCTCTTCCTCGGGTGAGGCGGCGCACGGTGCTGGAGAAGACGAAAAACGTTTCCGGCGCGCTTATCTCTGGCTTTCCTTTCTCTTTCTTTTCCTCTTGGGATTGCAGCAACGGACCCGTCTTCTTTCCGTGACGCGTCCGCTCTACGCTAAGGATTACCCGAATGGAGCGCTCGTCGCCTCGGCATCGAGCCTGGCGGGGCGTATCGATGTCGTCTGGAGGGAACGGGGAAGCATCTATTTCAAGTTCAAGGAGAACGGTCGGACGATCGACACGTTGCGGATTCTGGGCAAAGAAGCCTACCGCATCGATCCTCGACTTCCCTACAATCTAATCGATTCTCCTTCAGTTCTGATCATCGGACTTTCCGGCGAAGGCGTAACGAAGACAGCGGTGAATCTCGGCGGCGAGGTCGAGGGGGTCGAGATCAACGAGGCCGTCTTGCGTGTTCTCAACGGAAAACTCGGCCGGAAGATCCTTCACGTCTTCGGCGATATTCAGACGGAAATGATCGACGGTCGGACATTTCTCGATCGCTCCGAAAAGCGGTATGACTTCATCACGCTTCTCAACACGCACTTCGCCCGCGGGAAATACTCTGGATTGTCTCCGTCACCGGAATATCTTCATACGGTCGAGGCGGGGAAGGCGCTTCTCGAACATCTCACGGATCGCGGATTTCTCTCGATCGAGGAGCCCGTCAACCGTCCTTCCCGCGAAGCCCCCGTCTGGAAGATGCTTTTGACGTTGCGGGAGGCGCTCGTCCGTCTCGGCGTGTCCGAGCCCGAACGGCATCTTTTGGCCTTCTCGTGGACGACGCGGAAGAACCGGTATTACCAGATTCTCGTGAAGAAGAGTTCCTTGACCGAACCGGAGATCGCACGGTTTCGGAAATGGCTGGATGACGTGAATCGGATCAAGGAGCGGGAGAAAGCGGCGGGCGGGACTCTGGGACCGATCCACACGGCCGTCTGCACGCCGCTCTATTTTCCCGGAGCGAATCTGGACAATACGATCGCCCGAGTCATCGAGGGACGCTTGAGCGAGGCGACCCGAGCGCGCTACAACCTCGTTCCCGCGACCGACGACCGTCCGTTTCCGTTTTTCGTCGATCCGAGCCGGAAGGAACTCCGCGAGGCGCTCCTCCCCGTCGCGATTCCGGCCGTTCTTCTGATCGCCGTCGGGATTGCTCTTTGCCTGCGGAATTCTTCGAGGGAGACACACTTTTCCGCGGGACTTCTCTCGGCGATTGCTCTTCTGACCGGACTGGCCTATCTTCTGATCGAGATCGCGCTCTTCCAGATCTGCGAACGCTTTCTCGGCTCTCCAACGGTCTCGCTGGCTGTCGTTCTCGGCGGAATGCTTGTGTTTTCCTCGTTGGGCAGTCGGCTGGCTTCTCACATCTCTCCCGCGATCTTGATCCTCGTTCCTCCCGCGATCTTCCTTTTGGCCGTCGGATTCCCTGCTTACGCGGGCGCGGTGTTCGAATTCTTCTCCTCTTCGCCGTCGGGAATCCGGAGCGCCGTGAATCTCGCGGCTCTCGCCCCGCTTTCTTTCCTGATGGGGATACCCTTCGCCGCCGTTCTCCACGCGGCGCAGGCGAGGGAGCACGAGCGTCACACTCCGATTCTCTTTGCGATCAACGGAGTTACGTCTGCTCTGGCGGTGCCCTTGGCCTTGAACCTTTCGGTGATGCTCGGATTCAGGACGATGGCCTCGGCGGCGGCCGGGTTCTATCTTCTCGTGGCTCTGCTCTTCTTTCTCGATTCCCGCGGAACCGCTTCGATGCGCCGCGCGGGGGTGGGACTGGGGTTCGGCCTTCCCGCGCTCCTTCTCCTCAGCGTTCTCCTTCCCTCCGCGACCACTCCACGCTCCGGCCCGGCCGGCGGGAATGCCTGGCGTGTTCTTGCCCTGAAGTACGGAGAATCGAGGATGGCTCGGAAGAACCTCTATGCCGGAGCGGAGAGGGGAAGAGAACGCGCGGGATGGTATGCATGGTTGATTCGCGGCACGGATCGGACGATTCTCGTTGATTGCGGATTTCTCCGTCGAAAGGACGCGCGGCGGTGGCGGATCCGGCATTTCCGGCGGGTCGAGACGTTGTTGAGGGAGATCGGTGTCCCGCGGGATGCGGTGACGGACCTCGTTTTGACGCATCTTCATTGGGACCACGCGGGCGCGGTGGGACGGTTTTCGGAAGCGCGCGTCTGGCTCCAGAGGAAGGAATACGAATGGGCGCGCGCGGGATTTGCCGAAAACGAGCGGGAGCGCGTTCACGGTGTCGATCGGAAGACGCTGGAGGTTCTGGAAGAGATCGCCGGGGAGGGGCGCCTGCGCCTCGTCGATGGGGAAACCGAGATCGCCTCCGGCGTCTCGCTCATTCCCGCCGGCGGTCATACGCCGGGTTCGCAGGTTGTCGCCGTCGAGGCCGATGTCGGAAAAGTCTGGCTTGCGGGTGACGAGGTGATGGTTTACGACAACCTCTTTCGGAATCTCGTCGTGGGAACCGCCGCCGATTCCGCCGCGAATACACGGATTCGTGAGAGAATGCTTGCGAACGCGGCCGGACTTTGGTTTGTGATTCCCGGACACGGGCGAAAGGTCGCTCGTTATTTCCCGGCGGAGAAGCCGTCGATTTACCGGATCGAGGCGGATCGATGAGGAAGGTGAGCGTGGAAAAGAGCACGTCGAGACGGTTTCTCGAGGGGACGACTTTCGTGATTCTTTTGTTGGCCGGAGCGCATCTCTTC